>JAQQAK010000393.1 GCA_028527945.1 Spirochaetaceae bacterium | reverse complement strand
CCATAGGTTTTTCCGACAAGAACTCCTGTTGCGTTTTCAAAAGCTCCTGTACCGCCAATTATGACATTTATTAGAGCATCCTGACGTTGTGCAAGAGACCCAATAGCTCCCTTTGTTTCTTCATTTTCTTCCAGCATATATGACCAAAGTCCGTCATATACATAAATATCACCAAGATCTCCTACGTGATAAATACAGAATAGATCAGAATTAAATTCTTTTTGCCAATTTTCATTAAAATAATTTTCTGCAGGATAATCTTCTGCTTCTGCAAAGCCTAAGCCAGCATGATAGCTTCCCTGGCCAAAAGGCTCCATGCTTCCTATTCCGCTGTGTATTGTCCAGAATCCGCTGGTCCATTTATCCCATTCATGACTTCCTGCTTTCATAATCATTTCAACAGGAAAGGTTACCCATTTTTCGGTATTCTCTTTATCGACTTTTTCAAATTCACCAATTGGCTGTGTAACTTCTGGTGCTACAACTTTGGATGCATCTTTAGGAAGTTTGATAAATCCTTCCATTAACTTAAATAAAGCTTTTGGAAGATTATTCTCTCCTTTAAGTTCTCCTGATGATGGTGTATGGCCGACAAGAATTCCTGTAGCACCTTCATAAGCGCCGGTTCCTCCTACAATTACATTTACGAGGGCATCTTCTCTGTCTGTTGTACCGTCAACCTTATCGTTTGAGATTCTTCCAAGAATTCCATCCCAAGCGTAAATGTTTCCATCTTTCAACTTATAAACACAAAAAAGGTCTGTGCTAAAATTTTCCATCCACCATTTAGAAAAATATCTATCTATAGGATAGTCTTTTGCTTCATCAAGACCTAAGCCAGCATAATATTCACCGACTCCGAAAGGATCAATGTACCCCTCGCCGGCGTGAATTGTTTTACCAGAAGTGTAAGGTTTTAATTCATTATATCCTGCCTGCATTGACATTTTTATTGGAACAATATCGTAATCTCTATATTCAGAACGGTAATATGGAGCAAATCCTTTTACAAGAATTGAGTCCTTATCATTTTCTATATCCAAGCCAAGTGCTTCACAAATAGCTTCAGCTGGTAAATAATCAACTCCATCAATACTGACTGGATTTAATTTTTCACCATTTTCATTTGTCATTGATTCACTAACATCAATGACTTGTCTTGCTCCCCCCTGAACTAATACAGATTGATCTGTATTCTTTTTTACTGCAACATCACCTGTAGTTGTGCATGATGCCAATAGACTGACTGATAGTATTATTAATAAGACTATCTTCTTTGCTTTGAATCTGGAATTCATGTTCATTAATTCTCCTTTTGGAATTATTATGAATCAGGTTTTGCTAGTTGTAAATATTTTTTTAACGATACAAATTGATTTTTTTGTATATGTCTATAGTGAATTTTTTCCTTGGTTTATTAAATACAATTCTTGTTACAGAATTATATGTTGTCAGTAAAATTGAAATATTGTTTAGAACTTAATTAATTATTTCTTAAAGTGTGAATTTTCTTATGCTGTATGGCTTAAATGTTGATTTTAGATAATGCTACTGGTTTGAATTTTTTTCTTCTTTTTGTCTAAACAATTTCATTTGTTCTTCTTCATATTCTGCGTCAACAAGGATTTTTTTTACTTTAAAACCATTTCTTTTTAGTAGCGCGCATGTAACACCATCACCTTTTTTGTATCGGAAAGAAAAACTTCCGTCAAAAATTCTGTCACAACCGCAAGAAGGACTTCTTTCAATAAATAGTGCTTCTTCAATTTTTAGTGTATTGGCTATCTCTAGAACTTTATAAGCTCCTGACAGAAACTGTTCTGTTACGTCTTCTCCTATTTCATTTAACACCCTGGCTTTACCATCTATAACATCATAACCATCTCCAATTTGTATTTCGGATGGATGTCTGGGAGTATCTAATCCGCCTAGTACTTCAGCGCAAACTGGGAACAGCTCTCCTTTTGAGAATTCTTTGTTAATTTCATCAACAAACCAGGCTTTATTGGCATAATTACATTTTATTCCTAATAAACATGCGCTGACTAACTTCATGTAAACGTCCTTTATCTTTAAACTTTGATTGTTCTATTTTTTGTAGTATATCAGGATGTTAAAATCAATCAAGAAACAGTTGATGTTTTCTATTATTCAAGGTTACCAATCTATAGGAAAGTAGTCTTTCAAAAACTTTCCACACCAGTGTTTTCCTGTATTGATTCCATCAAATATTGGATCACAAACTCTTGCCGCGCCGTCGACAATATCAAGTGGTGGTTGAAAGTCATGAAGCTCTTCTTTTCTTTTAGAAAGTTGAACTGGATCTTCATCTGTAACCCAGCCTGTATCTACAGCGTTCATGTATATTCCATGTTTTGCAAGTTCGCTGGCAGAGGTATGTGTTAGCATATTAAGAGCGGCCTTTGCCATATTAGTATGTGGATGGCGCTCTCCTTTTTTAAAACGTAGGAATTTGCCTTCCATGGCAGACACATTAACAATATGTTTTTGGCCTGTATTATCACGTTTCATAAGTGGCGTTAATTTATTACAGAGAACAAAGGGCGCTATTGCGTTAACAAGTTGAATTTCCAGCATTTCAGAAGTATGAATTTCTCCAAGTTTTAATCGCCAGCTGTTTGTTGTTCTTAAATCTACTTGCTGAAGATCCACATCTAACTTTCCTTTTGGAAAAACTGCTTCTACAGATTTTTCTTCATCAAAGTCATATGGCTTTTGTGAAAGTCTGGCTGATTCTCGAAGACCAACTCCTGGAACATTTTCGCTCATAATTGCGGGAAGTGATGTATCAGTTCCTATTGCTGTATTTGAAAATGAGTTAAGCCTGTTTGTGAAATCATGAAAATTCTTTAATAGCTTTCTTACGTCAGGCGACATATCGGCTGGTTCCATTAATTCGTTATCCATAAGGTGCGTATAAAAACCGGGAGGTCGTCTAACTGTTTGAGCCGCGTTATTTATCAGAATATCAAGGCGAGTGTAGGTTTCTTCAACATGATTGCAGAAGAGTTCAACACTTGGTGTATGACGAAGATCTAAGCCATAAATATGAAGGCGATCTCCCCATTCCGAGAAATCTTTTTCTTTGGAATATCGGATTGCAGAATCTACAGGAAATCTGGTAGATGCTATTACTGTTGCTCCAGCTCTAAGAAGCATTAAAGTTGCTTGATAACCTATTTTTAGTCTGGAGCCTGTAATAAGGGCAACTTGTCCTGTTAAATCTGCTGTCTGGAAGCGTTTTTTATAATTCAATTCAGCGCAGGATGGACACATTGTGTCATAAAAAAAATGAAGTTGAGTAAATTCCTTTTTGCAAACATAACAGTTTCGGGGAGATTGAAGAACTAGTAATTCGTTATTGATAGATGGTGGTGCTGTAAGCTGAAGAGGGGCAGTAAATACGTTTTTTGTTCTGGCAAGTCTGATTCCTGTTGCGGCTCGCGCTTTTTTTTCTTTTAACGCGGCTTCTTGTTTTTTCAGTTTTTTCTTTGCCCTGTTTCTTTCTTTTAAAACATCAGCATCCGGATGTGAAATCTTTCCGGCAAGTTTCATTAATTCTATCTTCTGCTCACGAGAGAGGTTTTCATAGCTTTCTGGGTTTTCTGTTATATCATGTAAAAAGGCAAAGCATTGCTCAATATCTTCTTTGGTCATTTAAGGATCTTTAACATAAATAATGTTCTATTTCAATTCATCAGGTTGGGTTGGCTATGATTTTTAAATTTATATGGAGAGATTTTTTAAATCAACAACTCCGGAGCAGAGCAAACACAGGTTGGTTCTGCAAGGAATGGGTTTAGACGGTTAGGTTTCATCCCCAACACAAAATACTCTTTCCAAATAGAAGATTCCGCATGTAGAATCCTGCTAACGCAGGGCGGGGTATTAAACCTTCCCGGCGAATAAATAAAGTCTTGGAGAAGACTATAAAATCATAAATACATTTTAAGGTGCTGACAAATTTTTTCCCAGGGATGAAATTCCAAGTCAAAATCTTCTTTTATGGTATTTGTGTCCCACATCAATTTTCCAATAGGCTTTTTTTGCGGTATTATTATTATCCTGCTCTTTGATTTTGTTACTCGAATTGCTTCTTTTGCTATTTGTTCCCAGCTTATAAAATCTTTTGATAATCCAAAGTAACGTTTTTGGTTATAGTTGCTCAAACAGATACAATTATAAAGAACGGCAAGATCTCCCGCCCATATAAACTGCGTTCCATCATTTTGCAGTACTTCAATGTCTTCGTTTGCTTTAGACTTGTTTATTATGTCGTAAAAACGATTATCAGGCTGTCTGGTAGCCCCTTCTGCTACTGGATTTCCAAAAACATAACCTGGTCTTACAATATTTACATTCATTTTATATTGAAACGATATTGCTTCCAGATAGTTTTCTGTTGCAGATTTTGTTGCGCCATAAAATGTTTTGGGACTGTGTCTGTTAGACTGTTTTAATACCTGGATTATATTTCCATCTAGTTCTCTGGTTTGATATAACTGGTCATTTACTGATGTAGAGGAAGTATAGATAAATTGATTGACTCCACATTGTGCTGCTTTTTCTGCTAAAAATACTGATAAAAATGTGTCTTTTTCCAGAACATTAATTGCAGTGCCTTCAGACGCGCATAGCGCATTATGAATACAAATCTGTTGATCAACAAGATGATTGGATACAAGTTTTCTATCTTCTAAACTTCCTTTAACAAGTTTGATGTTTTTTTTATTTTCAAAATAGGGAATTTTATGTGGGTTTCTTGTTAAAATTGTAATTTGGTGTCCGTTTTTTAACAGCTCCATGACTATATGAGAACCTATAAACCCTGTTCCACCAGTAATTAATATTTTCATCTAAAATCTCCGTTATATAGAGCTATTATTAACTTTGTTGATTTCTTATTCTATGTTATAAAAGGTAATTGCCCTATCATTTTGGGCAAAATGATTTATAATTAGTATAATGACTGTTCATAAAGATTGTTATCATAAAGAGTATATTCGTAGAATTGAGGGAACAGAGAACTTCAACACTATTCACCCGCATTTTCAGGATTTTCATAGAATGTCAGTTGAAAAGGACTTTGAGTACCCAATACACAGGCATACTGATTATGAGGTTATCTGGGTAGAGAAGGGGCCATATCTCTGCTGTTTGAATGATATTGAATTACTATTAGAAAATAATGAGTTCCTTATTATAAAGCCGGGAGACATGCATCAGGATCATCTCAAAAAAGGCCAATCTCATTATGTTTTACATTTTTCTTTAAAAGATGAACTTTTTACTCAGTCTTTAACTCCTTGTTTACAAAAGGGTTTGTATAAATTAAAGGAGGGAGAACTTTTTTTTCAAGATATGATTGAAGAATCGCGACTTTCACCTGATAAATTACGGTTTTCAAGTTCTTTGCAGGATGCTCTTTTAGAAGCATTTTTCTGGCGAATTGTAAGGCAGCTGCCTGAATCATCTCTTTCCAGAACTTTTGGTCTTCATAATTTTCAGCAACAGTTTAAAGAGGCGCTATATCGTGTTTTTTCTGATTATTTTGATACGCCCTTATCTGTTGACTCAATAGCTTTGCATATGGGGATGTCCAGGCGATCTTTATCTTTGAAGTGTCAAAAGTTTTTAAATAATTCTCCAGGTCGACTTTTTTTGGAATACAGGATAAAAAGAGCCGAGAATCTTCTTGTTAATGGAGGTCTTTCTGTTAAAGAAGTCAGTCATGAGCTGGGGTTTGAGAATCCATTTAATTTTACCCGGGCCTTTAGAAGAATAACTGGTAAATGTCCTTCTGACTATTTTTAAATACTATAAAATCAACCGCCCCACCGCACTCCGCGGAGTATTAAACCTTCCTTCAAATAAATAATGTCTTATTGCTCTTGACTTTTATAGTAAATATGTTACAAATATAACACAACTGTTACAAAAGTGAGGGGCAATGAAATATAATTTTATATCTACAGAATTTGATATTTTAAAAATATTATGGAAGCATGGGCAGTTATCTAGTAAAGAGATCCATGAAGAGATAAGTCTAAAAACGGGGTGGGCATATTCTACTACGCGTACAGTTATTGAAAGAATGGTAAAGAAAGAGTATTTGCTAAAGAACTCTTTTCATGGAATAAACATTTATTCTGCGAAAGTTTCCAAGGTACATGCTTTTGCTTCTCAAATATCACAGTTCGCTGATAAAATTCTTGAAAGAGATGCTTTTTCACTATTACCTCTATTTGTGAAAAGTGATGCTTTGTCAGATGATGAGCTTAAGGAACTTAAAGATTATTTAAAATCTATGGAGTCAAATGAATGATTACTTATCTGGTAACTCATTTTAAAATTTCAATAATCTTTTTTGTTTTAATTTTTTTCCTTTCTAAAAGCAGACTTTTCTCAAACAAATTTCAGCTTATAATACTTTATTTGTTTCTTGTAAAATATATGTTTCCATGGGGATTTTTTTCAACAAAGATAAGATTACTTCAAAGAAGTTTTGAAGTAGATAATACCACATATGGCTTTGGTATAGATGGTTTTGATTCCGAAGTTATTGTAAATACAGAACAGAATTCTAATATCATTTTTGCTATATGGCTTTCTGTCTTTTTTATATTTTTACTAATTATTTTTAGAAATCTTTTAAAAATAAACAGGCAAATAAAGAGAGCGTCATTTTGTAATGATAGTGTAGTTTTGAATATAAAAGATGAGCTTTCAGAGATTATTGGGCTGAATAAAAAAATCTTGATAAGGGTTTCTGATCAAATCATGTCCCCTGTTTTATGGTGGGACAGAAATTGGGTTGTTGTTATTCCGGTTTCAGTTCTGGATTTGGAAATATCAAGAAAGAAAATAATTTTGGCGCATGAGCTTATGCACATTAGAAAACATGATTTTGCAAAATTTCTATTGTTGCAGATTATAAAATCATTTTTCTTTTTTTCTCCATTTGTTAATTACGTCATTAAGGAAATTTTTTCCAGAGAAGAGACCGAAACAGATCTGCTTGCTATTAGCAAATTAGATATACCGCCTGTTGAGTTTGGAGAAACAATTTTATTTTTTGCTGGATTAAATAAGAGATATGAATACCAGTTACCTTCTTTGGCTGCTTCTAAAAAGAATAGATTAAAATCGCGTATAGAAAGACTTTTTCAGAAAAAAGCTTGTAGAAAACTAAAAATAGGACAGAATTTTCTGCTACTGATGACTGTTCTTGTTTTCCTGATTAATTTTTCTTCTACAGCCTTTGGCGTCGGCTTTTCTGATTCTAAAGCAATGATAAATCCACTTCCAACCGGAAGAATTACTCTCGACTTTGGTACAAAGATACATCCCATAACAAAAAAGAAGTTTAAACATGAAGGAATAGACCTTGCTGCTCCGGTTGGAACACCTGTTTTTGCTGCTGATACAGGTACAGTAACAATGGTCGACCTTGATGAAAAAATGGGTAAATATATAGTTCTTCAGCATGAAGATGAATTTCAAACTGTATACGCTCATCTTGATGAGACGTCTGTAAAAGTAAATTCAAAAATTATTAAAGGAAATAAAATTGGTACTGGAGGAAATACAGGACAAACAACTGGGGCGCATCTACATTTTGAAATTCGCAAAAGTAATAAACCTGTAGATCCTGCGGAATTAATAAAATTTGAATAAATATTGGAGAAAACTAATGAAGAATATTTTTTATGTTTTAATTCTGTTATCAATTATTTTTACAAATAGTTGTACTCATACCAAAAAAGAGCTGACAGAAAATAGTAATGAGAATAATGTGACGCCTAAGAATAATCAGGTTGAAGAATTTTTTGATCTTGATATTAACGGTAGTAAACAGCGTGTTCTGATTCAGTCTAATAATGTAGAAGATAATCCTATTTTACTTTATTTGCATGGCGGACCAGGTTCTTCAGCTATGATGTATGCTTATTTGTATTCAGACAGAATTAAAGATAATTTTATCTTTGTAAATTGGGATATGCGTGGAGCGGCACTGTCTCTCCATGATGATACAAACCCTGAATTGGTTTCAGAGGGGCAGATAGCTGAAGACGCGGTTAACCTTATTCATTATCTTTTGGACAAATACAATAAAAAAAAGATTTATCTTATTGGACATTCTTTTGGCAGTGTTTTAGGAATGTATCTTGTTGATAATTATCCTGATCTTTTTTCTGCTTATATTGGAATAGGACAGGTTATTAGCTATCGTGAATCAGTTCCTGTCATATATGAATGGCTGCATAAGACACTGGTTGACGCGGGAGACCAGGAAGCTCTTGCCCGGATAGAGAAAGATCATTTTCCGTATTTTGATATTGTAAAGAAATATGGTGGGCATCATCGATTGTCTTTGGATCTGAATTCTCTACTTATGGGTTCTCCCTATTATTTTGATGGATATCTTGATTTGCTTGATAAGGGAAGACGATTTTCAATGATTAATGTTGGAAAGAATCCTTCTACCTTTGGAACTCCTTCTGACATGACTCAGACGACTGTACCCCTTTATTTTTTTGAAGGAAGAAATGACCATGTTGTGGCTTGTGCGCCTGAGCTTGTTGTAAAATATTGTGAAACTGTGGATGCTCCCGTGAAAAAGATAGTTTGGTTTGAGAATTCGGCTCATATGCTTAATGTCGAAGAGCCAGAAAAGTTTCAGTCTGAAGTTATTAATGTCTTAAACGAGACACAAAATAATTTTAGTGATTAATAATCTCTATACTATTTAAGTGTAAAATGGAAACACCCCTGTAATTTTTTCAGGGGTGTTTTTGTATAGCATATAGAAAACTTCATCTAATTTTCGATAAAGTCACATAAGTTTTAAAAAAGATTATTATATAAAATCTATACCTGTAACTCAGAATTCTTTTTTATGCTATAATTCTTTCATGAAAAATATACTATGTTTTGGTGATTCAAATACTTGGGGTTTTAATGGCGAAAATTGCAGCCGGTTTCCCTATAATAAAAGATGGACTACTGTTTTACAGAATATGTTAGGGGACGGATTTAATATTATTCCAGAAGGACTAAATGGGAGAACAACTGTTTTTGAAGATCCTTTTGATCCATGTAAAAATGGTTTTAAAGCACTTCCATATTGTCTTCTAAGTCACATGCCGTTAAATCTGGTAGTTTTAATGCTTGGAACTAATGACTCAAAAAATTATTTTCACAATACATCTATGTCTATTGGAAAAGGATTAGGGCGTCTTATTGAAACTATACAGGCCTCAGATTCTGGATTTAGCGGTCTTTCACCATCTATTTTGGTAATAAGTCCTGCAGTTGTAAAAAATGTTTACCCTGAGACTCAGCCTTTTGATCTGCGGGAATTTCAAAATATAGATGGTCATGATCCAGTTGCTGTTTCAGAAGGCTTGTCCGCTGAATTTGAGCAGAAAGCAAAGGAATATGATTGTGACTTTTTAGATGCTGCTCTTTATGCGCAGGTTGGTGATGCGGATGGCGTACATCTTACAATTGAGGGGCATAAGGCTCTGGGTGAAGCTATTTCTGTAAAAATAAAAAAAATGAACTTATAATAAAAAAGGATTGTTACCAAAAGCTATTGTAACAATCCTTTTTTTTCATAGTGATGATTTAATACACCGAGTTTTACTCTGGGGTTGTTTATTCGTTTAAAAGTGAGTTTATCTTTATTTCTGCTGTTTTTAATGTTGTTTCAACAGGTTCTCCGCTGATTAATATTGCTTCAACAGCATCTGTAAGAGCTTTACACGCTTCAGGGTATCCCGGGTTCATAGGCCTTCCAGATGAATATTCCAACTCTTTTACTCCGGCGGTGTAGTTAGGATGTTCTTTATAGTATTCTAACATTGAACTACTTTTAATTGTACTGGTTCTTGCCGGAAGGTAACCTGTTCCCTTACTTGAAACAGCACATTGTTCTGTTTCTGTCATCCATTTAATAAATTGATACGCTGCTTCCTGATGGTTTTTAGAAACCTTGGAACTGATTGCTATATTACAGCCTCCTGTCGGAACAGCGTATACCTTTCTCTTTGGAAGTGGAACAACTTTCATTGTCATTCCAACACTGTTAACAGCCTGCTGATATGGAATTAAAGCTCCTGTAGAGTGAAACCACATACATGCTGCTCCATTGAGAACATCAGTTGTCTGTTTATCAGCTTCTGCCGCTCCATTAACTTTTATAATTCCATTATTTTTAAGTTCAATAAGATCTTTAAGAATATCTTTCATAGCTTGAGAATTAACATTAGTCTTTGTTTCTTCTTTATTTAACATAGAAGAACCTTCTTCAAGCATGAATGCTTCAAGATACCAATCATTTACTTGAAAGGTCATACCATATTTGCCAGTTTTATCTTTTACTTCATATAGCGCGTTTTTTAGCGTATTCCAGTCAGTAATATTTTCAGGTTTTACACTCGTTTGATTTAAAATATCCTCATTAATATAAAGGATAGGAGTACTTCGCATGTAGGGTAAAGCATATAGCTTGTCGTTTGCGTAGGCATTTTCCATTAAGCCGGGAATAAAATCTTCTATATCTATGTCTTTATCTTTTTTTACAAACTTATCAAGACAAAGTAAAAGATCACTTTCTGCAAAAAGTCTAGTAGAACTATTTTCATAATCAAGAATATCTGGAGCAGTTCCTGCTATACATGCTGCCTGGTATTTTTGATGAAGATCATCGTAATCATCCTGATATTGAGGTGTAACATGAATACCAAGTTCTTTTCCTTTTGTTTCATTAAATTTTTGAGTTAAACCTTCAACTGTTTCCTGGTAAGACTTGAAAGCATACCAGA
>JAQQAK010000392.1 GCA_028527945.1 Spirochaetaceae bacterium | reverse complement strand
AAATGAAGATAATTCTGTTTTAAGCTCTGAAAGCTCACTCTTTATAGATAAGAGTTCTTCTTCTATTTTAAGGAGTATTGATTTTGATGATTCGGTTTCAAGTACAGAATCAGAAACGCTGCTGCTAAGGTTTTCTATTTTGTCAGACGCATCTTCTATATCTGTAAGCTCTTTTTCCAGTGCGTCAATATCATTGAACTCTGAATCTTCAGAAAGAGGCATAATCTCATCATCTGTATTGGAAGGCTCAGGGAATTCTTCTAAATCAAGGTCTTCTTCAGATTCGTTCTCAAGTTCTTCTTCAAGGTCATTAAGATAAGCTTCCTCTTCTTCAGAAGATAAGGATTCATCAGTATCTAAAAAGTCTTCAGATAAATTTTCCTCTTCTTCTATATCATCAAAGCTAAAATCTTCCAGGTCAGAGGATGTCTCTTCCTGTTCAAGGCTTTGCTCCGGCTCATCAATAATATCCGGAAAGTCTTCTTCTG
The DNA here is from genome assembly GCA_028527945.1 of Spirochaetaceae bacterium. GTDB lineage: Bacteria > Spirochaetota > Spirochaetia > UBA9216 > UBA9216 > Thalassospirochaeta. Next base: position 8,146 of record JAQQAK010000392.1, on the reverse strand, counting down.
TATCAGCGAGTTCGTTATTTATTGTCTCAACATCTTCTGTGTTTAAATCTTCTAGTTCAAAGTTATCATTTGATTCTTCTTCAGGACTTTCTTCAAAAACATCTTCTGGTCCTGATTTTACCCAGACACCGTATTTGTCAAGTTCTGTGTCTTCTCCAAAATCTTCCTGCGCTGAATCAAAGTCTTCAAGTTCGTCTATTGAAAGATCAATATCGTCAAAAGCGGCCATTCTTTACTCCTGCAAATATAACATCGATCATAGTATCGGCAGTAATAGCCAATGAATAAATTATAAAACTATTTTATCAGATTACAAAGTTTAATGCATTATAAAGCTCAAGAATAAGAAGAAAAAAGCCGTATTACCGAATATGAAGACAAGTATGAGAGCCTGTCTCTCTCTTTATATAATAGTAATTTCAGTAATAATAGCAAATCTGTTTTTTGGAGCCAAAGGTATTGCCGCTTATTCTAAAATGGATAAGTACAAAAATGAGATTGAGAAAAACATTTCAGAGCTTAGAGGTATAAACAATGAGCTTCTGGAAGCTTCTGACAAGCTTATTAAAGAACCTGAAGAGATTGTTCTGCAGGCCAGGCATCTTGGCTGGGTAGAGAAGGGAGAGGGTACCTTTATTTTGAAGGGGCTGACTATTCCTACTACAGGTTATGCTATGGGAAAACTTCTAAGTCATGATTTTAAAGAAATAAACAACAGCCGAAGTTATATTATTATTTCAATTCTTGTTGGGTTAATATTTTATGTTTTAAGTGGAATATTGACCGAGATCCGTTTAAGTAAAAAAAATGCCTGAAAACCAGAAATATTTTCTATCAAAAATTTTTATAAGCGCGGGATTCATTTTGTAAAATGATTTTAGAATCCTCGCGCTCTCTTTTTTTAGAATTATATTATCTTTCTTGCTTCAAGATAAAATCTTTTTTCAAATGCTTCTCCCATAGAGAATGTTTTTCTTGGAAAGGCTCCGTCATCAATTACAGTTTGAAAAAATGACTGCTTATCAATTGATGGTAAAAATAATCCAATATTATTGTTTTTCATACCAAGATCTGATGTGACGTCAATTCCATGTATGTAATCGACAGAAGCTTTCGGCTTATCTTTCAGATAGTTATCAATAAACTCCTGAAAAGTTCCGGCCGAAATAGATGCCGTTGGATTAACTGCTTCAATAATTCCATATCCGCCTGAGTAAGTAAAACCGCAAAGCTGTTTATCGGTTTGTTTTTCAATATCTGCAATAACATCGTCGAGATTATTTTTTTGAATAACATTGAAATTATTGCTGACTTCCAAAGCATTTAAAAAGTTTTCAGGTTCGATATTAAATAAGACCCTATGAATTGCTTCAAATTCAATTCCATCAGAAAAAATATTAACAATCTCTACCAGAGCCCATCTGGATGGATGATTCATAAGCTCTTTGCTTTCTAAGTCAGTATTTTCTTTTTTATAATTTTCCCAGATAGTTTTTGCTGTCGCAAGAGAATGGTTTCCGTCTCCCATAGCAAAAAGGAAAGCGTCTTTATTTCCGTATTTTTGTTGTATTGTTTCTTTTGAACCAAGTTGTGAAATAGCCTCAGCTATTTGTTCTATATCTTTTTCTGAATCAACTCTGAAGCCCTCAATGTGCCCGCTGTTCATCATTAGATCAAAATCATATACTTTTTTTAGTGAATCTGATTTTTCAGCAAGTGGTTCTATGATAGTTTTTTGACGATCATCAATCAGAACCATTATATGTGGTAACTCTAACGGCGCGTTTTTTCTTATTTTCACTCTTGGAGGAATGCGTTCAATAATTGTACCTTCTGTTGCTCTTATCAGGCTTTTTGAACCCTTAGAAAAATCATATTTTTCCAAATCAAGAGCGGCAATCAGTCCCCAGCGTCCTTTTACATTCGGAGTATCACGCTTTACTAAAATAAAGCCGGACTCAGGTTTAGAAAGAATATTTTTGTCTATATATTCTTTCATTGTACTGTTTATCTTTTCTATTCTTTTTTCAGGCTCTGGCTCTTCAAGATAGCATTCAGGAAAAATAAGGTTTAATGTTGAAGGAGTATTTTCTGTTGTTTCAGAAACCTTTTTCCAGTAATCCTTTTGTGAAGTATACTGATCACATGCAATAACTGCCCATTTATCCATAAGAGAAGAGTCTTCCGGCAACATGATCTCCGGAACCTTTACACCAAAATCTGAAAGTTTTTCTTTGCTGCTTTTCATTCTATTATTGTAAATCAATAAAGTTTTCTTGAACAGATCCTTTACAGCTGCAATAGCTTCTGATATTTTAAGCAGGTGGATGAGTTTATAATTATTAATACAGATTTTATGCCTCCAAAATCTGAAGTCTTATGCACTCTTGCAGACACAGCCCATAGGCGGGGTAATGAAGTTTTATGTCTGAGAATGATTGATAATTTTCCATGGTCTTTTGATTCCAGAATGCAGAGCAGTACTGCTTATGACGAATCTGTTCTGGATTTCTTGTCTGGACAATGTTCAAAACTTGGTATTCAGTTAGCATTTATTTTTCCGGGAGTTTCGGATTTTAGCCGAATCTTACGTTTAAATGGGTATCATAATTTTTTCAAGACAGGTGAGGATGGAATAATAGAGCTCGATACAGATTTTGTTGCAAGCTCTTCATTAATTAGTGAAGTAATAGAAGATTTTAATACTCTTTGTCAAAACACAAAGTTTTTTATAAATAATGATGAAGCAGACATTCAAATATTTAAGCTTGCTATTTTTGAAGTAACCAATTTAGAAGTTCTACCTGACAATAATACTGTTCTGACTGCGGGGAGATATCTTCTTGGAGATGAATCTGAATCTGATAATTCATTGGATTTACTCGTTCAGGAAACTCAGCAATATGCCGCGGCCTCATATTTTTTTAAACAATTTTTTGTAAGCTCCTCTCTTGGGGGCAGTATTCCTTCAGCATGTTTTACAAGTATAAGAAGTTTATATAGCGATTTGATTCAAAAAAAGAAGAAACTTGAGAAAATGCTTGATTTGTTTTTAAAAAAATCATCTTCAGTAATAGAAGCAAACTGGCTTGATAATTACACGGAAGCTGTAAAGTTTAAATCAGAAGAAGAACTTCATAATATTCGGCGAGAACTTTTCAGATTTGGATTTCTTAAACAGGACTAAAACTTCTGTAGTGTTGCTTGAAACAAAAAATAGATGTATCTTTAATTAAATTGGATTTTGGAGATTTTAAATGAGTTTTAGATTAAGAAGCGCGGACACAACTGAAGGCAGACGTATGGCCGGAGCCAGAAGTCTATGGCGTGCAAACGGAATGAAAGAGGAACACTTTGGTAAGCCTGTTATCGGTATTGCGAATTCTTTTACTCAGTTTGTCCCTGGACATGTTCACCTTCATGACATAGGACAGAAGATAAAAGGAATAATAGAGTCAAAAGGATGCTTTGCTGCAGAATTTAATACTATAGCAATAGACGATGGAATAGCTATGGGGCATTCAGGAATGCTTTATTCTCTTCCTTCAAGAGAGCTCATAGCTGACAGCGTTGAATACATGTGTAACGCTCACAAGGTAGATGCTCTTGTATGCATAAGTAATTGTGATAAAATTACTCCCGGAATGCTTATAGCCGCAATGAGGCTGAATATTCCGGTTGTTTTTGTTTCTGGAGGCCCAATGGAAGCCGGTAAGGTTTTTGGAAAGCCTACAGATCTTATCGATGTAATGATAAAAGGCGGCGACGATAGTGTTTCTGATGAAGATCTTGCTGAGTATGAGTTAAACTCCTGCCCGGGATGTGGTTCATGTGCTGGAATGTTTACTGCTAATTCTATGAATTGTTTAAATGAGGCATTAGGACTTGCTCTTCCCGGAAATGGAACAATAGTTGCTACACATAAAAATCGTTTTGATCTTTTTGAAAGAGCTGCTTCATTAATCGTTGAATTAACAGACCGTTATTACAATAAAGAAGATGAAAGCGTTCTTCCTAAAAATATACTTACAAAAGAAGTGTTTAAAAATGCTATGGCACTTGATATTGCGATGGGTGGTTCAACCAATACGGTTTTACATCTTCTTGCAGTAGCAACCGAAGCTGGCGTAGATTTTGGTATGGATGATATCGATAAACTTTCAAGGAAGGTTCCATGTATATCAAAGGTCGCGCCTAATTCAAGTTATCATATTCAGGATGTTAACAGAGCTGGCGGTATTATGGGAATCCTTGCTGAACTTGATCGGGGAGGACTTATTGATACCAGCGTAAAACGTGTAGACTATCCATCTTTAAAAGATGCTCTTGCTGATTATGATATTATGAATGATACGCATACTGACTATGCTGAAAAACTTTATAAAAGTGCCGCAGCAGGAACAGGTCGTAATCTTGTTATGGGTTCTCAGGAAACTATGGCTGAATCTCTTGATTCAAATAGAGAGTCAGGTTGTGTCAGAAGTGTCAGCAATTGTTATTACCCTGATGGCGGTCTTGCTGTTCTTTTGGGAAACATAGCAGAGAAGGGGTGTATTGTTAAAACAGCTGGTGTTGATGCTTCAATATTTAAATTTACAGGAACCGCTAGGGTTTTTGAAAGTCAGGAAGATTCCTGTGATGGCATATTGAATGGAACTGTTAACGAAGGTGATGTTGTAATAATTCGTTATGAGGGTCCTAAAGGCGGCCCTGGAATGCAGGAAATGCTTTATCCAACCTCTTATCTTAAATCTAGAAAGATTGACAAGAACTGTGCTCTTCTTACAGACGGAAGATTTTCAGGTGGAACCTCAGGCCTTTCTATTGGGCATGCTTCTCCAGAAGCAGCTGCCGGTGGAGCGATTGCTCTTGTAGAAAGTGGTGATAAAATAGAAATAAACATTCCGGAAAGAACTATAAAACTTCTTGTAAGCGATGAAATACTCGCTGAAAGACGTAAAAAAGAAGAGTCTCGTGGTAAAGACGCTTTTACACCTGTTAGCAGGAATAGGCAAATATCAAACGCTTTAAAAGCGTATTCTTTATTTGCTTCATCTGCTGACAAGGGGGCTGTTCGAGTTTTACCGGAATAACCTGTTAAAAGAAGTAGGAATAATACTTATTTTATTTGGAGTTTAAACACTCATTTTCTTTTCTTTTAATGATAACTTTTTGAGCTGTGACAAGGGTCTTGTAGAGCTGTTCGCGTTCTACGGGATCCTTTTCGTCTTTTATACATTTTTCTAGTAAACTAATTAATTCAGTTACTGCCACACTCATTTTGAAAAAACCTCTCTTAATAGATTCTCGACCATAGGCTTCTTAATATTCAGTGCCAGAAAGAAATAAAATTACTGAAAATTGGAATACAAGCTTTAATTAATACAAAAGTTGTATTCCAATAATTAATATATTAGCATAGTTTTTAGCTAAAAAATAGGAAGGATTTGGTTCTTTAAGAATATTCAATGGATATTAACCTTTTTATTTGGAAGGTAAAACCTCCTAACCTAAAACAATAGAGTAGTATATTCTTTTGAGAAGTTAATACTCTATTGTTTTCTTGTGTATTCTAAATATCAGATATTGCTATTGAAATACTAATGAGCTTTTGTTTTATCTGAGCTGCAAAAAAAAGGAAAAATAATGAAAAAATTTTACTGTTTACTAATCTTTTGTTTTATTGCTACTGGAGTAATATATTCTCATCCCTATACAAATCAGCTGGAGCAGGGGCAGCATCGCGCAAGTTTATGGGCCAATTCGTTTAGCGGAACAAGCCTTGATACTGCTTATACTTTTCAGGCAAATGATGATGGAGGTTATGATCTTTCTGGATGTTATGTAACCGCTTATAATCTTGCCTTTAACACCGGTTTTAGTGGTTCTTATTTTTATTATGAGTTTGGAATATTTGACTGGTTGTCTGTCGGCACAAAAATGTGTTTAATAGATTTTCTTGTTCACGGTTTTTCTGAAGATACCTGGGCTTTTGACGCGTCAGCATTTTTAACTATAAATTTTTTTCCTAACATGTATATTCTTTTTTTTGACAAACCTAAATTTGATTTTTTTAATGTATCAGCTGAGGTGGAAGTTAACAAGGCTCCATTATTTTCCGCAGAAAATTATAATTTAAATGGATATGGATTATTTACTATGTATACTACTTTAGATGTCGGCTTTAGGTTTTTTAAAAAGAAGAGTTTTTCTTTAACCGCCGCTCTTGATTTTAAATATATACTAACGGTAATAGATCAAGACTATGGTGGCTATTTGTCTCTTGATAACATAAATACCAATTTTGATATAAGTAATATAACTTTAGAATATACAAATGGGCACAGGTTTGCTTTTTGCCCAGGGCTTGAAATGAATTGGGGGCATTTCTCACTTTTTGCCGGGTATAATTTTTTGATTCTGGATGTTTCTAAATATGGTAGTTTGAATTATCTAAGCAAAGATAATATTTCTTATTATTTTGATGATAATGATTTTTTCAATATTGAAGCTGAATGTGTTTGGACGTTTTAGAATAAAGTATTACTACTTTCAAAAACTCAAAAGACTTTGGTCTTAGAGTTTTTGAAAAAGTTTGAATAATTTCTATTTTTCAGTATTCTTTGCTGAAGCTCTTAGAATAAATCCTTCTTTTAATGAAGCTTCTGTTTTTATTGTATACTCTTTACCATGATCAGCTTGTTCTGCTTCGTTACCATTTTCATCATAAATGATGTAATCAGGCATATTATTGTAAATTAAATCAGGGCCTATAAACTCTAACTTTGCGCCCTTTTTTATCTGGTTTTTGACTATTAGTTTCCAGGTATTATTTCCGGCCGCCTCTCCAATTATTGCCATAAAGGTGTATTGTCTAAGGTAAGATTTTTCTGTTGGAATTTCTATATCATCTTTACCAAAATAGAAGCCTGTAGAAAATTCTCTATGACTTACTTTAAAAAGTTCTTCACGATAGCCGCTTATATCTGAACCATTTTTTAAGGCATCAACTGCTTTTCGGTATGCTCTTGTTACAATAGCAGTGTAGTAAATAGATTTCATTCTTCCTTCAATTTTAAGAGAATCAACTCCTGCATCACGCAATTTTTTTAAATGGTCGATCATACAAATATCTTTGGAAGATAAAATACTGGTAAAACCGTCTCCTTCATATATAGGGTAGTATTCTCCAGGACGTTTGCCCTCTTCAAGAACTCTGTAATCCCATCTGCATGAGTGGGAGCATGCTCCTTGATTTCCACTTCTGTCAGCCATCCACGCGCTTAAAAAACATCTTCCTGAGTAGGCAAGGCACATAGCTCCATGAATAAAACATTCAAGTTCTACATCAGGGGCAGAGGTTTTAATTTTTTCAATCTCGTTCAGGCTTGTCTCACGTCCAAGTACAATGCGCGTAAATCCCATGTCCCGGTACATCTTTACTGATTCAGAGTTCACACAGTTAGCCTGTGTGCTTAAATGCAGTTCAGCTTTAGGAAAATGTTTTTGAAGCTTCTTTACTACTCCAATATCACTTATTATAAAAGCATCAAAGGGATAGTTTGAAATATAATCAAGGTTTTCATCCAAACGGGCAAGATCTCCTTCATGAAAATAGATATTCAATGCCGCGTAAAGTTTTTTATTACCTTTAATCTCTTGTATAATTTTATATTCATCGTCTCTAAAATTATCAGCTTTTTGTCTTAATGAAAAATTCTTTATCCCAATATATGCAGCGTCTGCTCCATAAAGATAAGCGTATTTTAATTTTTCAACATTTCCTGCCGGTGCAAGTACTTCCATAGCCGGTAGAATAACAGGAAAAGCATTCATCTTCAATATATGAAATTGTATATAATTGACGAATAAGAGTTTTCAATTAAATTTAAAACCACTGTTTCCTTAAAAACTATGTTGACCATTACCACTCTTTCAGTTAAGCTTTTTAGCAAAGCGGAGGTATTGCAGATGGTTCAAATATACTTTCTTTCAATTCTTTTGAATTTGCTTGGTGGATTCGGACTTGCTTCCGAGACTATGGTGGAGAGAATCAGCGGACTCAGAATTTTTACTGAATTTTTTGAGGGAAAGAGCTCATTGAAGCTTGTTGTTGGAATTCTTTCATTCATAGTAGGAATACTCA
>JAQQAK010000391.1 GCA_028527945.1 Spirochaetaceae bacterium | reverse complement strand
TTTCATTCCAGCTCACATCGTTTCTGAATTTATAAACGACGAAATGAGAGTTGTCCCAAATACCATAGCATTTATAATCAGGTAACCAAATTAATAATCCAAAAGGATCATAATATTCACAATCCTTTACAAGATTAATACACTTTACAAGATAACATCCCATCTCTTTATAATGAGGATCATTCTCATTACCATAAATAACTTCGTCATTTTCAAAGGATTCTGAATTATCAATATCAGTAGGGATTAAATGAAGTTCAATATCATCTTGATTAATGAACTCAAACGGTCCAGCTTCTTTTGTTTCATATTTTTTATTACTTGAACTTTTAAGATATTCGATTAAGTCATTGGGTATATTTTCTATTATTCCCATGTTCCCTCTTTATCTGACATTGATGTCAGATTCTTCTTTGAATAACAAATGCATTGGCGCTTATTGCCAATAACACTTAGAAGAGTATCTTAATCTCAGACCATGATACTCTTCGAGTTGGACTAAACATGAGTAAGCAGCACTCTACACCATGGAGTTTCAATATGCTTATTTCCATGTAAAAAGTATTTTTAAAACAAGAAACGACTAAAAATGTCTTTTTTTCACCAACCTTTTTTTATTTTACCGTTTTTACTGCAAATTGGCAAACTGTTTCTGATATCTTACATTTTTTATGGCAAACCTATAGCGCTGAAAAAAAGGGGATGCTATGTCAAAGATAATTTACTCAGGCAGAAATAGATCATCTATTAATTTCTGAAAATCATCTGGATTCTGATAGCTGTCCCGGAGAGAAAAACCTCTCCATTTTTATACAAAGCTTTAAGCCAGGTTAAAAATAAAGAACAGACTCTATTTCCCAAGACCGTGATAATGTTTGGGTGAAAAGATATTTTATTCGCCGGGAAGGTTTAATACCCCGCCCTGCTTTAGCAGGCTTCTACATGCGAAATCTTCTATTTGAAAAGAGTATTTTTGTGTTGGGTAGAAAGCAGCGACTGTCTAAACCCATTCCTTGCAGAACCAACCTGTGTTTGCTCTGCTCCGGAGTGGTTGATTGCTCCATGAGCCTGTCTCACTTTTGAGTCTGAGGCTTTTTTGTCTGAGATAAGGTAGAAAAGATAATCTTTAATTTCCTCAGTCTTTATTTCATCCACACTCTGCTGATAATAAGATAGAAACTGTAATACATTTAAATAATAATGCTGACAAGTTCTGGAACTATAACCTTTTAAAGATAGATCTCTTTTGTAACGGGTAAGTAATTCTTCCATAGATATATCCTGTAATTTTGAGATCTAAGGATAACCCCTGTTGTTATGTTATGAATCTTAAAAACCACCGCCTATGGCGGTTTTGTTCAACATTTTGGGTAAACGAAGTGGCAAGCCATTCACAGAGTCTAAATTTTAACAACGAATAAAAAATATACCTCTAACTCTTTAATGACGACAAGTAGTCCTTAAAATAATTCTCTTGAGAGAGGAGCAATTCCTTAAAACCATTAGGATGTTTCAAAGAATTAACATCACGATTTTTACTGAAAAAGTAGAATGAACCAATTTGTTCTTCTATTTCTTCCAGGTCAACAACTGTATAATCACGATAAGGTTTATTGATTTGAAATGAAACTGTTCCTTTACTTGAATGAAGATTACTGACATTTTTTAAATTGTTTAACTTTTCCTTTCCGAGACAGTCAACATAATCTTTTCCAAAATATGTATACCAATATACTCCTGGTAAGTAATCAAAAAAATCGTGATCGGAAGATCCTCGCCAGCCATAAGAAGACCCTCCGTCTTTATAATGAGTTACAATTTTATGCTTTGAATCGTGTACTTCTTCAGAATTAAAACCTGCAAAAAGAATTGCATTGTTAGTATCAAAAATTCTTATAAGCTTAATAAAATCACTCAACTCATCGTCAATATTCTGCTTTTTTAGTTTCATTCCACCTCCGACAGTAACGATACCTGTTGGACATAGATTAATTGATAACCATAAACCAGTTTTTCCTTTAATGATTATTGAGTTATAATAATCCCAATGCTGGATAATTTCACCAGATGACTCATTAGTGAATTTAATCATTTTTGTTTCGGTATAGCCATAACGATCAAAACTGATTTTTTTAAATTCTGGGTGAAACAGCTCTGGAAATAAGCTTTTATCAAATGAACAAAATTTTAAGCTGATATCCAAATTTATTACTGTATGTTTTTCATTTTTCATAGTTATCATGCCCTTTGAAAATCTTATGCAAATAAACAGAACATTGCACACAATTATTTTTATTTGGTTAGCCACTTTTATCTAAAGTGACCGAATACATGAAGTATCGCGGTTGGTCATAGACCGATTGGCATTTAATTTGCTGCTCCATCGGCCTGTTTTGTTATATCAGCATGCTGCAAATTAAATGACAAAGTGCAATTTGGGTGGAGCGAAGCGGAACTTCATATTCGCTGTTGAACCTGTCGCATTATATCACATTTTTTAACAAGTGCAGAATCCTGTGATAAAATTCATCAGGAGGACTGTTATGCCAAGATTTAAGAACTCCAATAAAGAACAAGGCAGATATATTCCTGTCATACTATCCGAACGGCTAATACCAGAAACTCTTGAATATTCTGTAATGAGAACGTAGGATCTCCGGCCTATCATCCTAAAGATTTACTGAAAATTCTTTTTCTTCCTTTTTTGAGAGGTATTTACTCAACACGCAAAATTGAACAACTTTAAGATGCTATGAAAAAGGAAGGATTTTTGTATCATTTTGTGTCTATTCAATATTGGGGGGGGGGAGGCTTTTTGCGAAAGCTTCGTTATTAACAGTTAGCGACGGAGTGTAATCAAGTAGCGGAACACGATGTTCCGCTGCCACAGTAAAAGAACTAAACATTTCGGATTCTATAATTTTACTATTATTAATCAATTAGTCTTGGAATAAATTGTTTTCTCCATTCCTTATCTTGCTTAAATGTATTTCTTATATTCTTTTCATTTCGCTTCTTCTAAAACTCTAAAAAGTAATTCAGAATTATCAAAACCGATTTTTTTAACAAATTGGATAAGTATTTCAATTTATAGTTCCTCTGAAAATTCATAATATTCAATTAATAAATTGGCAAGGACAAAACTAAAGTTACTTCCGTAGTTATCATAGATTTCATCGTTTTCAAGCTCAAAACGTATAAATCTAACTTTATCATTTTTTTAAAGAATATTATAAGTATTTCCATTCTCAAAAATAGAGACAACATCATACTCTTTTAGAATTGAATAATTATCAATAATCGATGGAATATAATAATAGAAACTATTAGGAGTGCTTATCAAATATTTTAGATCTATAAAATCATCTGGGTGGTCGATTATATCTATAAAAATTTTTGGAACTCCAGCTGAGAGTAATACTTCTTTCCTTTTTAATTCATCAACAACCATTTTTACCTCTTTGCGAAGATAACGTCGCCTTAAGCTGCATGGCTTTGTTAGGCTCCTGATATTTATTGCCACATATAGAATCTAAACTATTCTCAAATTAATTTACTCTTGATCTGTTTACTCTGATTATTATAGCTTAGTACCGCAGAACGTTTAAATGGCAATGAAGATACCGGGTAGGCCGGTTTTATGTCTCTCCAAACTATTTTTGGAATGTTTGGCAGCAACCAGAAAAGTTCTCCAAGACTTGGTGCCTCTGACTGGAAGACATCATAATTACAATCATCGTAGGCAAAGCACTGCAGGAAAACAAAAAATGCTTCAATACGTAGTGAACTATTGGCCTCATAAAAAGATGTATGATCAAAAAGAATTACAGATGGATGAAATATTGTATAAGTATACATCAGCTTCCCAAACCATCCCTCGTTAAAGACAATTGCCAGTTCGCTCGCTGATGTTTTTATTTGGGAAATCTTGATTTGCCCCATTTCTAGCAGTTCTTCTTCTGTGATACAGGAGGATAGTTCTGATCGTAATTTCAAAAGATCGACAACACTGTCGATTATGGAACCCAAAAAATCAACAATCAGTTTTGTTGCATCATCATCCTGATACGAAAGATTAATTGCTCCTTTATCTCTGACAATCATGTTTGTTAGTAAAGTGATCTGATCTTTACTTAGAGCCGCTTTTTCAAAATCAAATATGTCGGCATCAGTACCGAGGCGAGCCTGGATAAATTTCAGATATCTCTTTTCTGCCTGTTCCTTTAATCCATCACCTTGTTTGATCAAATCAAAAGCCTGCTGAATCTTTGTGGAATCCATGGATTCCATCATTTTGCAAAGACCGATAAAGTCATTTTCATCGCCATCAGATTTACTTTTTGCCATAAATTCCAGAATTTCAGCTGAACTGGAAAAGCAATCTGTTACATTGTATTGATCACCCACTGGAGTATTGCTGATATCAAAATAATCAAGCAAAGGCAAGTCAAATGTGGGAAAAATATTAATTGGATTTCCGCCCATTAACAGAAGCGTTAAATTCTTTAACCGGTTGATAGAATCAGGAATTGATTGAAATTGACAGTCCTCCAAATATAATTTCTGCAAAGATAGGCTTTCGAGTACAGGAAAATCATTAATATCATTATCGGACAGGACTAAAAAATCAAGCTCCGGAAAAAAATGAAGAAAATCCAGGTTACTAAAATTATTATTATCTATGCGCAACATTGTGATCGAACAGGGTTTTGTAATTTCAATGGTGTGAATCTGATTGTTGCTTACACTTAAGCGCTTTGGGAATTCAAAAACCCATTGCGGAATAACAGTGATCTGGTTATCGTAGAGTGTCAGCCATTCTGGTTTCAGTTGACCGATGATTTCAGGAACCTCTTTCAATCCGCAGTCATCTATTTCCAAACGGTCTACAGATCTGGGGTATACAATATCTTTTTCATTATGATTCTGAATGGTCAGTGAATTCACATTGACATATTTCATCCATCCAGGAATAGCCTGGTCCGAACCGATATAAAAAGAATCAATTGTCATGTGATTCAAAATGGAAATACTATTCTCATTCGGTTCCCAGGCTTTGTTTGTAACCTTCTTGCTTGTCAGGCTTCTGGGTATCTTACTGATCTCTGAAAGACTCTTTTTCTTTACATAATTC
>JAQQAK010000390.1 GCA_028527945.1 Spirochaetaceae bacterium | reverse complement strand
TTGAAAGCATGAATAATTCTAATTTTGAAGAAACAGAAGATATTCGATATTCAGGACGTGAATATATTTCAGGACAAACTGTTTTTAGTTTTTTTCCATATAAAAAAGAGACTTTTTTTATATGGGTAAGAAAGCCCAATTTTGAAGATGGTACACAAGTTAGGCAGTTAATAGAGCTATATGTTGATCTTGAAGAAAGCGCTGAGACTTCTGAAATCGAAAATAAAATTATTGCTGAAGATGTAGCTATGTTACAGTCTGAAAATAAGGTAATTATTACAAATTCTGAAGAACTACAGAATAAAGAAGCTGAATATGATTTAGACTCTTTGGAAAATATAACTTTCAAGGATGTTTTGAAAAAATCAGCTCAACTTGAAAATGCCGGTCAAGATGAAGAAGCTGTTAAGGTTCTTGAAAAATATATTGATTCTGACAGAATTAAAAATAAGGACGAATTAATATATTATTTGGCAAATCTTTATGAAAAATCAGAAAATTGCAGAGATGAACGCAAGGCCGCTGAGCTGTATAATTTAATTGTAAAAAAATATCCATTAAGCTTGCATTGGGAAGATTCGCGTACAAGATTCAAGTTTATTGAGAGAAATTATATATATATACGCTGAATAAAGTTAAATGTGCTTATGTTGACATTGGACTTCATTTGGGGTATAAATATCTTCAAAATTCTTTAAGCTAATGCTGAGAATTTTGAATTGTATTTTTGTAGGAGATATGTATGCTGGATAAAATTTCATCAAAGTTTAGTGACGTTTTCAAAAGTTTATCCGGAAATTCAAAGATCTCTGAGAAAAATATAGATGAAGCAGTCGAACAGATTAAGCTTGCGCTTCTTGATGCTGATGTAAACCTCCGCGTTGTTCGAAGATTTGTAAACCGTACTGTAGCTGACGCAAAAGGAGAGGCTGTATTAAAATCAGTTAATCCAGGGCAGCAGTTTATAAAAATTGTACATGACAGAATGGTTCAGCTTCTTGGTGATGAAAAGCAGGAGCTTGAGTTAAAAGGACCGGATGTTCCTTCTGTGATATTGATGATGGGGCTTCAGGGGTCTGGTAAAACAACCAGTTCTGCCAAGCTTGCCTTAAAATTGAAGAATGAAGGTCGTAAGCCTCTTTTGGTTGCGGCAGACCTTGTTCGTCCCGCAGCTATTAAACAGCTTCATGTTCTTGGTGAGCAAATTGGCGTAGACGTTTACAGTGAAGATATTAAAGATCCTGTAAAAGTCGTAAAGGCTGCTTTAAAAAAGGCAAAAAAAGAACAGTATAATGCTGTTATTATAGATACAGCCGGACGTATGCATGTAGATGCGGAACTTATGGCTGAGATTAAATCAGTTGCAAAGGCTGCTTCTCCAGATGAAACTCTGCTTGTCGCAGATTCCATGACTGGTCAGCATGCAGTTGAAATAGCGAAAGAATTTGAAGAAACTGTAGGGATAAGCGGTGTAATCCTTAGTAAGTTTGATTCTGACGCAAGAGGCGGTGCGGCACTGTCTCTAAAAACGATTACCGGAAAGCCTATTAAGTTTATAGGTACCGGTGAAAAGATGAGCGATCTTGATCCTTTTTATCCTGATAGAATTGCTAACAGAATTCTTGGGATGGGAGATGTAGTCAGTCTTGTTGAGAAAGCACAGGAGACCATTGAAGAAGAAGACGCAAAGAAGCTTGAAGAGAAGATGGCGAAAGCCACATTCACCCTCGAGGATTATCTTGAACAGTTTCAGCGTGTTAAGAAAATGGGAAGTGTTAAATCACTTATTGACATGGTTCCGGGTGCTGCCGGGCAGATAAGTGAAGACGACATTGATGAGAAAGAGATGAAGCGTGAAGAGGCGATCATACTTTCCATGACTATACAGGAACGCAGAAATCATCGTATAATAGGACCTTCAAGACGAAAAAGAATCGCTCGTGGAAGCGGTACAAACGTCTATGAAGTAAATCGTCTTTTGAAGAAGTTTGATAAAATGAAACTTATGATGAAGAAGATGACTAAAAATAAGAAATACCAGGCCAAGCTGATGAGTCAGTTTGGTGGTGCATGATTAATCGTATAGGGAGGCTCATGTGAGCACAAAGATCAGACTGAAAAGATTCGGTACTAAAAAAAGACCGTATTACAGAATTGTTGTTATGGATTCTCGTACTGCAAGAGACGGACGCGCAATAGAAGAAGTTGGTTTTTACCATCCGATAGAAATTGAAGAAAGACAATTAAACCTTAAAGAAGACAGAATTCGGGAATGGCTCGACAAAGGTGCCAGACCAAGTGATACTGTAAAAAAGCTCCTTAATAAAAATAATATTTTCATTAAATAGCTGATCAATTAAGGAGATTAAGGTGGAAAAAGACCTTGTTGAATATATCGCAAAATCACTAGTGGATGATCCTTCAGGCGTAGAAGTTAATATGATTGAAGGTGAAAAGTCCACAATTCTTGAACTGAAGGTCTCTCCAGATGATATTGGAAAGGTTATCGGTAAGCATGGAAGAATTGCAAAAGCTGTAAGAACTATTCTTAGTGCTTCAGCAACAAAAACCGGCAAAAGGATTGTGTTGGAAATATTAGACTAAATGGAAAAACTTGCAATCGGAAAGATAAGAACATCTACCGGAGTAAAAGGTTTTTTTAAAGTTTTAAGTTTTTCCGGAGAAACTAACCATTTTAAGAAATTAAAAGGTACTTCTGTTGAAATAAAAAATGGGAGTAAAACAAAATATCTTAAGGTTGATGACGTTAGAATAAGCGGCTCAACTCCAGTGATGAAAGTAGCTGGAATAGATAGTCCGGAAGAGGCCAGAAAATATAGCGGCTGGGAGATTCTTGTTGAAAGATCTCTTGGCGCAGCTCTTGGTTCAAATGAGTTTTATCTTGCAGATTTGTGTAAATGTAAACTTGTTATGAATAATCAGGAGATAGGCGAAATAAAAGGTGTCTGTGATAACGGAGTTTCAGATATGCTGGAAGTAGTATATAACGGAAAAACTGTTATGATACCTTTTTTAGATCAGTTTGTGGGTAAGGTTGATCTTGATGCACAGACTGTTGAGCTGAAAGAAGACTGGCTTTTAAAATGAAATTTACTGTTTTGAGTTTATTCCCTGAAATCCTTCAGGGCTTTTTTGACAGTTCTATTATGGCCAGAGCTGTAAATAATGGTTCTGTTGAATATGAACTTGTTAATATTAGGGATTTTGCTTTTGATAAGCACAAAACCTGTGACGATGCGCCTTATGGCGGCGGTGCGGGAATGGTGATGAAAACAGAGCCATTATCTTTAGCTTTAGAATCAGTTAAAGCTAAAGATAAGAAAAGCTTGTATATGTCACCTTCGGGCAATGTTTTTGATCAAAAAATTGCTGGTGAATTATCAAAAGAGGAAGAAATAGTAATTCTCTGTGGCCGTTACGAAGGGGTTGATCAGAGGATTATTGACGCGTATATTGATACAGAAATTTCGATAGGTGATTACGTCTTGTCGTCAGGCGAGACTGCTGCACTTGTTGTTATAGATGCTGTTTACAGATTGGTTGAAGGGGTTATAAGCAAGGAGTCGCTTGAAGAAGAAAGTTTTTCAAGTGGATTACTGGAATATCCTCATTATACAAGACCCGAAGTTTTTAAAGGAATGAAAGTTCCTGATATTTTATTATCAGGGCATCATGCTAATATTAAGAAATGGCGGTTGAAAAAGAGTATAGAGAAAACCATGAGTAACAGGCCCGACCTCTTGTCTGAAAAGATAATGTCAGATGAAGAAAAACAGATAATGCATGAAATAATAAGTGCAAATGGGGAGGAGTCAGATGGACTTAATTAAAGCTATTGAAGCTGAACAAATTAGAGATGATATAACAGATTTCAAGATAGGAGATACTGTTAAAGTACACTATAAAATTATTGAAGGTCAGACTGAGCGTGTACAGGTTTATGAAGGCCTTGTAATTGCAATAAAGAATGAAAGCTCAAGAAAGACTGTTACAGTTAGAAAGATTTCTTATGGTGTTGGTGTTGAAAGAATTTTCCCTGTAAATTCACCAAAAATTGAGAAAATTGATGTAGTAAGACGTGGACGTGTAAGAAGAGCTAAACTTTATTATATCAGAGACAGAGTAGGAAAAGCAGCAAAAGTTAAAGAGCTTATCAAAAAGAAAGAAAAATAAGTGTTTTGAAAACAACAATCCCTGTTGTTAAAAATACTAAGCTCGTCAAACCCGGGGCGAATAACATTCGTTCCGGTGAAAAATTAACTCTAAAAATTAAAGAAAATAAAAACTCATTAATTAAAGCCTTTGTTAAAGGGCAGATGATAGAATTCAGGACATCTATCCCTTTAAAAGCAGGTGATCAAGTAGAAGTTCTATCTGAATGGAAAAATAATAAATTGTTTTTTAATATCATAAATGGACAAAAGTATTTAGATATTGGGAATGATTTTTATTTTAAATTGTCAGATATTATTTATCAAACAGCAAAAAGAGCTGGAATTCCATTAAAAGATTATTATCTAAAAGAATTGAAAAAAATAGGTGAAAGAAAAAAAGATATTAAACCTGAAGATTTGAGAATGGATATTGAGAAACTAAAGAAAGGTATAATACCTGAATCTTTAAGTTCTGTTGAGAATATATCAAATAATAGTAATGAAAATAAAAAAGAAGATATTATTCTTTTTAACAATTTAAAAAATGGAAACGAGTTATGGTTTATAATTCCAATTAATATGAAAGTTGAAAAAGAAAATATTTGTGGAAATATAAAAATAAGAAAAGATCTAGGACTAAAAAAAATTACTACGGTAGTAATTGAAACCTCTTACAAAGAAAATACGATTTATTTTTATATTGATAATTATCATCTTGAAAGAAAGAATATTAAGTTTTTTACAGAAAAAGAATTAGATAGAAAAATAAAAAAGAGAATAAATATAAAACTTAATGAAATTCTCAGTAACATGAATTTGATAATTGACGATAATAAAATTAACGGGGAAATCATAGAAACCTGTGAAAATACAGGTTTTGATGGTTTTTCGATGGATGCGAAAGAACTTGACAGGATTGATACTTTTATATGAGTAAAGATGTTGGTAAGATTGAAAAGGCTGTTGTTCTTAAGTATTTAAAAGAGCTTCCGGCACCATTTATTGTTTGTAAAGGCAAAAGAAAAATGGCAGAGAAGATAAAGGAAATTGCAGAGGAGAATAAAGTAGAAATAATAAGAGAGGATGATTTAGCTGACAGGTTGTATGTTTTTGAACCAGGAGATTATGTACCTGAAGAACTATTTGAAATAACTGCAGAAATATTATCCTTTGTTTATAATCTACAAAGTGAGAAATGAAAGAGATAGCAATTGAAGATCTTGAAGCTGGAACAGCATTTAACAAGCCTGTATATATTGACGGGGAAAACTTACTTGTCCCTGCCAAAATTGAATTAAAAGAAAAAGATATAGACCGGCTTAGAAAGTGGGGTATTAAAAAAGTATTAACTGACGGTGAAGAGATAAAAAAAGAAAAAGTTGAGAAGAAACTTGAAAAAAAATCTGATACTGATGAAGATCTTTTGAAATGTTATGAAGATGTACTTGATAAAATGGACAGTTTTTTTAGTGATTGCCGAAGAGGTTTAAGACTGAATAAAAAAGAGATAGATGAAGTTATGAAAGAATTTTATCCTCATCTTTTAGAAAATCCTGATGAAGCACTAATTCTTACAACAACAACACGAGAATGCGCGGACAGATTATCAAAGCCGGCAGTTGATAATATGATTTTATCAACTAAAATGGGATTATCAGTAAATCTTCCGCCCTTGCAGCTTGTGAATATTGCAACAGGGGCTCTTGTTCATGATGTAGGGATGGCTAAGATTCCTGAAGATATAATAAAAAAGAAAGGAGCTTTAACTCCGCAGGAAATAGAAACTATAAAAAAACATACCGTTTATGCGTATAGACTTCTTGTTAAAAGTATGGGCTTTGATCCTGAAGTTGGGCGTGTAGCAATGAGCCATCATGAAAGATGGGACGGTAAAGGGTATCCCAGCGGTTTGACAGGCTCTAAAATCCATATAGGTGGAAGAATTCTGTCCGTTACAGACGCGTTTATAGCAATGAAGTCAGATCGTGCTGATAGAACATCAGTAATAGGTTATAACGCAGTTAGGCAGATAATGAACGATAATTCAAGACGTTTTGATCCTGCTGTATTAAAGATTTTTATAAAGAATGTTGGAATATATCCAACAGGAAGCATTGTTATTCTTAATAATAATGCTATTGGTAAAATAAAAAAGGTTAAATCTAAAGCGCCATTAAGACCTGAGCTGAAAATTATTGTTGATGAAAATGGTAAAAAGCCTGAAAAGGGCAATGATCTTATAGATTTATATGAGAATAAAGACTTGTTTATAACAAAAGCGGTAGATCCGCGGGAGTTGAATAAGCGCTGAATAAAGGGAGGGAAGGAGAAGCTCAAGTCTGTAAATATCTTGAAGAGGCTGGATGGAAGATAATTCAGAGAAATTATCGAAAAGGCGGCGGAGAGATAGATATTATTGCAATGGACGGTGATGAGCTTGTTTTTGTCGAAGTTAAACGCTGGAGTACTCTGGGGTTTGACTCAATTGAATATGGTATTAACAGGAGTAAGCGGGAACGTATTATTTCCTGTTCTAAATACTATCTTGCCGAGAATGAGTGGTATCAGGATAAATCGGTAAGATATGATGTGGTTTATCATAAAGGGTACTTGTCTGGACTGGAACATATAATGAATGCCTTTACGGAGACATGATTTTATGATTAGAATAGCAAAACAGACAGATCCCAAAAAGCTTAAGGATCTGAAAGATAAAATAAACGATCCTGCTTATCTCGATGTAGCAATAAGCAGAATCGCTCAGACCTTAACAAAGGAGCTGGTTAACCAGAGGGAAACTTGATGAGTGAAGAAAGCCGGGAAAACAGTGAAGATCAGAAAAAGAAGCGTGATGGACGAAAAAATCGATATCACAGGGGTAATAGACGGTATCAAAAAAAAGATTATCCAGTCTGCCCGTATTGCGGGAATTCAGTAAAGGATATAAATACTGCTATTGCGTCTGAGGAAGATGAAAGTCCTGCTCATTTTGACTGTGTCTTGAAGCAGCTGGAAAAACGAGAGACGCTGGAAAAGGATGAAAAGATCTGTTATCTGGGTAGAGGCAGTTTTGGAATTGTTAAAACCAGAAACGGCGGCTCAATGAAGTTTTTTATAAGAAAAAGGATCCAGTACGAAAAAGAAGAAAAAAAATTCGACTGGAGAAAAACAATCAGCAAGCGGATACGAAAGTAACCTTTAAAACCGCAAAAAAATAAAGCTGCCCTTTTTTATGAGGGGCAGCTTTTTTATTTTATGATATTTTTCAAAACTTGGTGAGTTTTGAAAAATATTTTAATATGTTCTAAGTTTGTTTAAAACCTGATTAGCTTTTTCTTTAACAGGCTTAATATAAGTTCCTTGTGCAATTGTTATTACTGCTTTTATAGCAAGAGGATCTTTTAATCCGCTGTTTGCTTCAGCAAGCTTTTCAAGACAGAGAAGTGAAGAGAATGCAAGGTTATCATCATGGCCTGTGATATCGTGGGTAATTATTACGTTTGCTACTGTTTT
>JAQQAK010000389.1 GCA_028527945.1 Spirochaetaceae bacterium | reverse complement strand
AGTTCCGGCAAAAATGGTTTCTCTGCCATATTTGCTGTTAATTTTGTCAAAACACTCCATAACGGCTTTATTTTTTTCACGATTCTGCTCAGAAATAAAAAAATCTGGCTGCCTTACAGTATCAACTTCAAGCCCCAACAGATACACAGAGACCTTTCGGTACCGAAATCCGGGTTTATAAATTCGGCGCAACAGCTCTATAGCGGTTCCAAGAATCTCAGGCAGATACGAACTTGGAAAAGGAAATGTTGCCGCCATCTGATCATAAAAAGGTTCGCCTACACTGCTCATTGGGTTTGTCATAAGAAATACAGAAACAGCATTGGCGGCACGTTTGTCAGATCTCATTCGGTTCACAGCTTCATGTGTATAGTTTGAAAGAGCGGTCTCAAGCTCTGTAATATTATCTACAGCGACCGCAAAAGATTTGGAACTGCCTATGTTGTCGCGGGCTTCACGCTCTATTCTTGAAATGGCCGGAATACCATTCAGCTCCTGCACGGTTCTGACACCTGTTATTGATAGATATTTTTTGGCCTTATAAAGGGGATAATTTTTTAAATCCAGAGCAGTATTTATGCTATGCCTTTTTAAAAAGACAGCTTTTCGCCGCCCAATCCCCCAAATATCAGAAACTGGCAGGTTAGAAAGCTCATCATCAAGCTGAAGATCTGAAAAACAGCATATACCTCCACGTTTTTTAGCAAGCTTGTTACAAAACTTTGAAAGCGTCTTGGTAGGCGCTATTCCAATAGAGACAGGCATACCAACCTCGCGCTGAACAGTGTTTTTTATAGTATGTGCTATTTCTTTCAAACTTTTGGCATTGTAATCTTTAAAATATAAAAATGATTCGTCAATTGAATAGATTTCAACTTCAGCACATAACCTTCCATAAATTTCAACAATACGCGCGCTTATATCTGAATAAAGCGTATAATTGGAGCTAAAAACAGAAATACCCTTTGCCTCTGCCCTGTCTTTTATTTTGTAGAAAACATCCCCCCTTGAAAACCCCAGCTTTTTGGCTTCAGCATTAAGGGCAACGACTATTCCATCATTATTTGAGAGAACTATTATCGGTTTTGAATATAGATCAGGTCTAAAAAGCCTTTCGCATGAGGCATAAAAACTATTGGCGTCTACATGCATTATCATAATTTTCTTATAACAGATGTAACCGTGCCAAAAACTACTATGGCCCGCCTTTCTTCTTCACCAATTTTAAAGAACGGCCCCTTTGAATCAAGCCTTAATTCTCTACAGTAAAAATTATTTTCATACTGAAATACAATAAGTTTTCCAGCTCTAAGCGGCACGGCTCTGTCTATAACAAGTATATCTCCATCAAAAATTCCCCGCCCCTCAAGTGACTGTCCCGACATGTGCATAAAAAAGGTAGCGGCTCTGTTTTTTATCAATAAAATGTTCAGATCTATAGAGTTGGCTTCATATCCCTGAGCCGGAGACGGAAAACCAGTTTCTCTTTTCATAGGGCGCATCCTTTTAATACTTAACTTTTGTTTAGTATTAAAAGCATACAAAAGCAGAAGGCATTTGTCAATTAGAGGGAGAGGTGGAGGAGAGGTATATATGAGAAAGCAATTTCATATTACATGTAATGCTAAATCTATCACTTTACAGGTAAGGGCAATCTTTGCGGTAGTGAACAAATCATCCTCATCGTTAAAGCACTGGTCGGTTCATCCCCACGGGTGTGGGGAACATTATTATGAGCGCGAACTACCAAATGGAAGGCGGGGGGATAAGAATGTGCTCAAGCAGTATAAGCAGCTCTGTCCGCGCCTCAATACAAACAGCCCAAATGCTTCAGCTTGCCAAATTACATTCAAAACATATCGACAAGGATTTAGACCAGAAAGCCTTATATAACTTTCCTAGCTAATAAGGCCTTTGACAAAAAACTTTCACTCTACTTCAGGTGTAAAGCCGTATGCCTGTTAGCCGAAGCCGGTTATAATCAGGAAACTAAAATTAGCAAACTACTGGAAGAAGAAGATAAACTGGGATTATCAGGCTATTGCCGTCAAAATAGAGGGAAGAGGATATGCTGTTATAAGGGTAAGCGGAAAACAGGCCTTCGGCGGCAGCTGCCGTTTAAATGGTTTTACCCATGACAAGAGGCTATTACAATATCCAGGCCATTTCTGCTTCTGAAACAAAAGAGATCACAATCGAGCTAAGGTAATATCCAAAGATTTTTTTATTAGTCTTATTACGCCAAGGCAGGCGGTGAACCTTACATTTATTCTGACTATAGGAGATCGAATGAAAACACCCGATCTCCATTATTTAATTAAATTATGGTGCGACTGCAGTTAAATAAGGCATTCCACCGTTTATAGATCCGGTATCGTCAATAGACCACACCGGCTCAGATGAAGTAAAATCAAAGTTAGTGAAATTATTCAGATCGGTTAAATCGGAAATGTTTGTACCGCCTCCTGAAGTTGTTGTTGATTTATAATAACAATTAGTGATAGTGCCACCGGCAGTACAAAGTGCTTCGACATAGTCGGCATTGTTTGTATTATTTACACTACCGGCAGAATAACAATAAGATAGTGAAGAATTGTTTTCGCACTTGCCTATCAAACCACCCGTATAAGTAGTTTTATTTGCGGCTACATCTGTTTCAACATCACAGGTTGAATAACAATTAGTGATGCTTCCATAGTTCTGACCAACAAGTCCTCCTGTTGTTCCGCCGTATTTAACGCTACCTGTAGAATAACAGTTTTCTATAGTGCCTTTGTTAGTTGCAGCTAAAGCTCCTGTATAATAGGCATTATTTTGACTCGGACTACCTTTTATAACTACACTATTAAGACCCATATTTAAAATATGCCCTGAAGTTCCAATTGTACCGAAAAAACCAACACTTGTAGAATTATTAGTCCCTGATTTGTCTATTGACAGATTAGAAATTTTATAACCGTTTCCATCCAATACACCTTCGAAAGATGTCTTAATTCCGATAATGGACCAGTCTACTCCACTAAGATTAATATCTTCTGTAAGAATATAATAGGTTGGATCAGAAACATTGTAATACATGTGATTATTAAAAGAACTGGCCTCACTTTGTGTTATGTAGTAAATGGGCATCAAATCCACTGGAATGAAGTTGAATGAAAAGGTTTTTACACTGCCGGTAGATATATTTCCAGAGCTGTCTACAGTTTTTAATGTGATTGTATACGAGGTATCTCCAGACGTAACATCAAGAGTTTGGCTTTCGCTACCTTTTGCTACATTAACTGATGTTGAACCATAGCTGACAACGATATTTGATAGATCGGAATCTGTCGGATCAGTCCATTCAAAAGTTATTTTGTCGGCACCGACATTGGTCGCGACAATATTTGTAACCTCACCCGGTGCGGTTGTATCTTCGGTTGTATCTTCGGTTGTATCTTCAGTTGCACTTCCACCTTCGTCAAGCACATAATCATCTGACCAAGCTTCATCAATTACTCCATCACCGTCGGTATCTATGCCATCGGGAATACCGTCGCCGTCAACATCTATAGCTATACCGTCAGAAATACCGTCACCATTGTTATCAACCGTACCAAGTGATGTACCAGTCATGCCGATATTTGGATCCGATTGACAAGCTGATATGAAAGCAATTGTTATAAATGTTACAATACTTAAAAGTAGTTTACCAGTTTTCATTAAGTTCTCCTTTTTAATCATTTTATCCATGGTTAAGAGTTCCAAGCATTTTTGTTAATATATATATATATGATGATATTGAAATCACCCAAAAAGGGTGATTTTAATGGAATTTGGTATTTCTTTTATTAGAATTATGAAAAATATAGTAAGCGGTAAATCTTACCCTATGATTAAACCTGCTCAGGTGTCAGGCTAAACGGCAGCAGCTTTACATAATTCGCAATTGAAGATGTTTATCTTGCAGAACATGAGCTTGAAGCTATAAGACGCAAAGCAAAGAAAATCTTGTTTACATATTGGACATAAAAAAGAAGTATGCAAATTTAAAAATTCGCACGAATCACATCATTTAAAACTTGCACAATAACCTTTTTTTAAGTTTCAATCCCCCCGTAAAGAGAGTGATTATAAGCAACGAGTCATCTCCACGGGTGTGGGGAACATAAAAGTTATACAATCTACTATTATAAACACAACTTAAACACAGGATTTCTAAGCTGCCTATGCGGCAGTGAACTTATAGTTCTGCTTGCTTATAGCGTAGAATGTTTTCTAAGCTGCCTATGCGGCAGTGAACATTTATTCACTATAGCTTCCCATCCTACCAGATTTCTAAGCTGCCTATGCGGCAGTGAACAGAAAATCTTATCCAAGCTACTAACGGTATAATTTCTAAGCTGCCTATGCGGCAGTGAACGAGGGGGCTGCTATAAAACAGCTTATTCATGATTTCTAAGCTGCCTATGCGGCAGTGAACTAAAGACAATTATGAACATGTGCAACGCTGTATTTCTAAGCTGCCTATGCGGCAGTGAACTTACACAGAAATAGCCCTTTCAGAGACTGATGTTTCTAAGCTGCCTATGCGGCAGTGAACATTTATTCACTATAGCTTCCCATCCTACCAGATTTCTAAGCTGCCTATGCGGCAGTGAACAAAGTCTCAACTATTTCATCTGCTATTTCTTCCTTTCTAAGCTGCCTATGCGGCAGTGAACGAAGCCGACCAAGCGGTGTGTGGAGTTCAACATTTCTAAGCTGCCTATGCGGCAGTGAACTGGGTAGTCTTGGAGGCGCTCGCATTCGATAGGTTTCTAAGCTGCCTATGCGGCAGTGAACACCACCGGCAATCAAGTACTGCATTGATGTAGGTTTCTAAGCTGCCTATGCGGCAGTGAACCATATCTCACAGCCGAACAGTGGACAACTTCCTTTCTAAGCTGCCTATGCGGCAGTGAACAGTTAAAAAAACGACCTATTTTTATATTATACAAAAAATTAGGTCGTTTAAACTGATTTTAGGAATGTTTTTAAAATTCTGGGACAGGACTATTTGAACTTAGTCCATAACAATTAAAACTTGCTAAATTACTGTTTTCAGCTTCATCCTTCTTTATAAATAATTTAAACAAATTACCGTTACTCCAACTTTTTAAGTTAAGATATGGGTAGTCAATAAAACCTTCTTCAAAATTTTCATAGGATTTTAAAGCATCTTCAAATGATATTCCTTTTCGTTTAGCCTTACGACGAGCTAAGCGGCTAACATTTGTTTTTGCCTGCACTCTGCTATAAATACTGTATTGGGAAACATTTGATGGAACAGTTCGTATAGAAGTTAAATGAACATAATCTTTTAAAGCATTTAAAACTTGTTCAATATCACACAATAAAAGCGTCTCTTTATCATTTGAAAAAACACGCAACTTGCCTCCTAGTCTGCAACCTTCTACTTTCATATATTGTGGAAATGATATTCCTACGGGAATAGAACCATCTTCTCTTTTTGTATTTACAAGAGCTATATGCAATTTTCCAAAAACTTTACCCCACAAAAAAGACAAACCTATCTCGCCATCAGGCAATAATGTAATTTCTTGATAGTAGTTCATTTTTATTCCTTACTGCTTTCACCAAAAACTCCACCACGTACCAATATTGCCATAACATAATGCTGCTGTTCTTCAGTAAAAGAATCATCACCACACGCCCATTTATCAAAAATGGAATAAAAATCAGCCTTATCTTTTGGGGTACGAAATGCTTTTCCTAAAGTAGTAACTGCACCATAGGGTTCAATAGCTATTGGACGTATAATTTCATCTTCTGTAGGATACCATGTATCTATTGTCCTAATAGCATTACCAATTTTTTGAGAATGCATTCCTGCAATATCATCAACGCTATAAAGAATTTTACTTTTTGTACCTTTGCCCTTATCAAGAACAAGTTCTTCACTTGGGTATACTTCCTGCCCTTTTCCCATTTGACAGAAGGCCGTAACGTCTAAAAGCAAATAATCTTTTTTGCCGCTTAGGGTCTGGCTAATTAATTCAGCTATTTTTTGTATTTCATCATTTTTGTAATTAAAATCATTCAATGGAATTTCTACAGAATTAAAAGTAAATTCTTCATCATCAATTTTTATTATTACTTCAATATTCTCAGCCCCTACTCGGTTACGCCACAAAAAACGGCCAGAAGCTAAATTAAGCGCGTATCGATACGATAATTCATTAAAAGTAATATCATCAATATATTTTCTTGCAGCCACTTTCAAACTATCCTGAAAATCTGAAATATTACATACTGATGGTATTTCCACACCTGAAAGAACCTTTAATGTAAATGACAATTTTAAAGTGTCACTTTCCCAATCAAGAGAACAAGTATCAACCTTCTGTAAGTTGGCTTTCTCAACTTCTGCGTTTAACTTTGCAGGATCATT
>JAQQAK010000388.1 GCA_028527945.1 Spirochaetaceae bacterium | reverse complement strand
AAAACGGAATAATATAGTCTCCCTGCCACCGCATTCAAATTCTGATTTTTATTCTTATAATATCTTGCAACTTCAAGATTTTCATTTGATTTAGTTTCTAGTGGCATCATATATACCTATTTACCCAAAAAAGCTCATTGTAACCCTTTAAAAAGTTCAACAAATATTAAAAAAGTAGATATACATAAAAAGTAAAACATCAAAACTTATTAAGTTGTAGACAATTACTTCTTATCATAAAATTTCTCTTAAAAAGTTTATTCAAAAACTGCTATCATTTTAAACAACCTTGTACAGATTATCATCTAAATATATATAAAACAATACCAAAATATTTTTATATCGGCTTTTCACTGATATTATCGCTTCTATACTTCTTTAATACAATAAATTTCTATTTCTTTCTATATTTTTATGAAAACAAACCCCAAATAGACTCAATATCACCATTTTTGAGCTTTTTATGGGATATTTTATCTTAAATTCTTTTGGATCTAAGAGAAATAACTAAAACTGAATCATAAATTACTGATAAGCAATCTCTACCGCGGAGTGTGCGCATAACGACGATTTGAGTAGCGAAATCGTCCCGAGGTCTTCCGAGGGTTGGCGCGGTTTTAGAGTGGAAGTGTCCGGCGAATGATCGCCGGGTGCTGGAACGTCTCCGCTAAAACCGTGACAAAGATTTTGACTACTCCAAATCTTTTGTTATATGGCTTTCCTTTTACTCAGATCTTTTATTCTTTTCTTTTTTTTCACTAATAAAATATAATAAAAGGCCAATAGCTACGAGAACAAAATAGATGATAAGTTTTAACGGTATAGAAATATTAAAAATTATTTCTAAAATGATGACAAGTAAGATTGCAATTGTTGGAATAAAAAAGAATATTTTTTTCATTATATTTACCTCTCTTATAAATGTTTTTTTAGTAAAAAATATTATATATAAATTTCTTTTAATTTTCTATCTATATCTTCAATAGATAGAGCTTCGTACTGAACTTTATAACCCTTATATTTTTGAAGTAAATTTACAGTCTTTCCTTTTAGCTTATTAATATTGATTTTATCTTTGTTAAGTTTTACTTCTGCAAAATAAATCTTTTTATCTAAATCATTTAAAGCAACTATGTCTATTTCGTTTAAATTACCTTTTTCCCAATACCTTCCTATAAGACCATATTCAGGATTGTATCCAATGATTTCTGTGAATAATTTTTCTAATTTAGGGCCTGAAAAAGTTGGTAAATCTCTTTCAATTATTCTCTTTATATAATCAAATCTATCTGCATAAATCATTGACATATTTTTATTTACAAATCGAAACCAGAATTCTATAAAATTATCTTTGATAACATATTTCTGATTTCTCGAATCCTTTTTTGAGCCAATAGGTCTAATTCTTTCAATAACATCATATTCATTTTCTAATCTATCAAGGAAGCCACCTACACTTTTTCCAATAACGGATTCTATTTCACTTCTGGATGTTCTCCCCACAGATATTAATTCTAAAATAGTAAAATACTTACCATATTCTTTTCCAAATTCTTGAACTAAAAGATTTCGTCCTTCTTCAAGAAAAAAAGAATCTTTTTGAAAGATAAAATCTATTATTTCTTTTTCATTATATTTTTTTGCTTCATTTAATATTTCCAAATATCTTGGAACTCCACCAGTTATTAAATAGTTGGTAAATAAGTTCTTTTCATTATAGCTATTATTCTCTATCAAGACTTCTTTCAAAGTTGAGATTTTAAAAGGTTTCAAATATAGAACTCTGTCTGCTCTGCCATATAGAGGCTCTTTTTCATTTTGAAATATTTCTTTCATCAAAGAGTAAATTGACCCAATAAAAATTACATGCGCTTTTGTTTTAAATTTATATTTATCCCATATTCTTTGAATTTCTGAATATGTACTTTTATTGATATTAATAAATTCTTGAAATTCATCAATTATTAGAACAAATGGATGATTTTCTCCATATTCCATAAGAAGTTCGAAAAGTTCATAAAAGTACTCTATCTTTCCTATAAATTTCTTTTTTGTAAGTTCTTCATACAAGATGATAAATTCATCGCATAAAAGCTTTTCTTCTTTTTTATTGATGAAAAGATAAATATTATCTTTATTCTCAGCGTATTTTTGTGATAAGACTGTTTTACCAATACGGCGGCGGCCAGTAATTACTGTTATTTTCCCGTATGATTCGCAACACTGATTGTAAATCCCCTCAAGGATGTTTAATTCATCTCTCCGTCCAAAAAACCTCAATGCAATCTCCATTACTGTAATATGTATTGCATTATAATGTTAAATCAATCATTTCGCAAGTCCATATAACGACGATTTGAGTAGCAAAATCGTCCCGAGTCTTCGAGGGTTGGCGCGGTTTTAGAGTGGAAGTGACCGGCGAATGATCGCCGGGCGCTGGAACGTCTCCGCTAAAACCGTGACAAAGATTTTGACTACTCCAAATCTTTTGTTAAATGCCAATTATCCTAAAAATGCTCCAATTAATAAAGCCAGACCTCCCCCTATCATAGCACCTTTGATTAGTTTTGACGAATTTATGTTTTGCTCTACAGCTTTAATAGTATTAGT
Source organism: Spirochaetaceae bacterium (assembly GCA_028527945.1). Taxonomy (GTDB): domain Bacteria; phylum Spirochaetota; class Spirochaetia; order UBA9216; family UBA9216; genus Thalassospirochaeta. The sequence goes on along the minus strand of JAQQAK010000388.1, from coordinate 2,778 downwards.
GGATATAATTTCAATCTCTTTAGGAGATATATTTATTTCAGAAATTTTACTAAGTGCTTTAGTTAGAATATTTTGTAGGTCTTCACATAATTTATTTCCACTCATATACATATCATTTGTCATAAAATTATTGTGTGCGACTTTACATCTTATGTCATACAAATTCTTCCATTTCTTTTCAAATTCCTTAGAATCACAATCCATAATCGAAGAAAAATATCTAGTCCAGTTACATTTTGGAACAAAATCTTCTATTTTTTCAATATATTCATTTTCAGTAATTTCTTTTTTTTTGAGTTTTTTCTTTAACTCTGGCAAATCCGTAATATCTTTTGTTGGGTAATCTGTAAGTAAAATTGACGAAAGTTGTATAAAATCCATATCATATATTAATTTTGTATCAAATGATTTATTATTTTTATGTTTTGCCACTGTTACGGTGGCAGGAATAGCATTTTTATACCAATCAATACCTAATTTGGTAATCATAAATTGAAGTAATAATTTTCGCATTAGATTTTCTAATTCAAATATTTTTTGATATAATTCAAATGACCAGTTTTTGGAAATGTCATCTTGCAGAGTGATAATGTTTTCTTGTGCATATTTTCCAATTATTTTCTTAACAATAGAAATAATTTCTAGAAGCATTTTATTATGTTCATCAGAACAACTAAAAAGAAAAGTATAAATTCTTAATTCGGGTTTTGGTGATTTGAGCTTCTCTAAATTGAATTTAAAACTCTTATCCTTATATTTAATTGAATCATTTGTTACTTTTATTTTTTTATTGATATTAAGTAATGAAATTATATTTTCTTTTTCAGAAAGATTCTCATCTTTTTGTTCAAATGCAACTAATATTTCAATATCATTCATTGTTAATCCTTTCATTATTATTATTTTTTTTATACAGCATTTATTATCAGATAGTTAAGATATATTTGTACATAAATCTTTTAAACAATACAGAAGACATGATTATAATCTATTGCATTTCTATTTCCTGTTTATTCTTATCATTACATAGTAAATCTAATACATTTTTTGGCTCTTTGAGAATTGATTGGTTATTTTCAAGATACATTAGTTCATTCGTTGTAAGAGTCCTTGACTGTATCACTGAACCTTTTTCTTCGTCGGTTATTTTTACTAAAAGAATTGATCCAACTTGAAGCGCTACATTAGGAATGTTTTCAACCGATCTTATCAAGTTCGAAACTGCCTCAGAGTGGGTTTTATCATTTTCTGCTTGTTGTTTATTTGATCCGTAAACTTCTAAACCATGTTCAATCTTTTTTAGCCTCTCAACAACCTCTGGTTGTGTTAAAACATCCATAGATTTTGCAAACCATTTTTTCCACCATGAACCTTTTTCAGCGGGAAAATCATCTGCATATTCAAAGCCGATGTATTGAATCAATTCATTCATTGACTTCTTGATATCTCGAATGTGTTCTTCATTATCTTCAGATAAGTATATTCTAATAGGGAGGAATCTACTTACTTTAGTCTTACTGCTATCTATATCAAGAGATTGAGTTATTAAAAAATGATGTAAATCATGACTAATTATTTTACTATTATTTTCCAGCTTTTTTATTCTGCTAGAATTTTCTTGATTTATGTTTGATACGTATTCTAACTTTCCATCTACATATATAATACGTCTCGATAAATCACGACTTAGGTTTGAAAAATCACTATTCTCTAATCTTCTTCTGAAATGTAAGGTGTCTTCAAGCGAATCAATAAATTCGCGATCATATTGGTTATTATCTCTTGACTTAAGAAGTCTTCGCATATAATAAAAAGAGTCATCTGAATCAATCCCTTCTGATGCAATCAGGCTATCAATCATTAATTCTAATCGATTAATTCGACGGTTTAAATCTTGGATAGTTGGTTCTTTTTCTTCTCTTTGCATTTTATTTCCTTATATTTAATGTGAGCCCATGGATAGACTATTGAACAAATAAAGCCAAAAATGGCGTTGAATATAACGCCTTGGGAATATGAGACGTTTTTATTTTTCTAATTAATTCTAACACATTTATTGTAATCACAAAACTGAAAAAAAATCGTGCATTTAACGACGATTTGAGTAGCGAAATCGTCCCGAGGTCTTCCGAGGGTTGGCGCGGTTCCTGAGCGTAGGTGGGCGGCGAATGATCGCCGACCGCCGGAGTGTCTTTAGCAGGAACCCGTGCCAAAGATTTTGACTACTCCAAATCTTTTGTTATGTTTAAAGATCTATTAAAGAAAATAGAAACTATTATAAATTTTACTCTTCAAATATTTTCTTGATCCTTATTGTCATTGCTATTTGACTTACATTGTATTTCTCAGCCATTTGTATAATAAACTCTTCATCATCAATAGAATCCTTTTTATTGATAATATCACTTTTTATAAGTTCATATGGCATTAAAATATTTGCAGCAAATTCATTGGTCTCTATTTCTATTAAGTCATTGTTTTTGTTCTGAAAATTGTCTCGAAAATATAAATTCTTATCTAAATGTAAAAAAGCACCGTGATGCAATATAAAGTGTCCTAATTCATGTGCTAAAGTAAATCTTTTCCTATGTAGATGGTGATCTTTATTTAAATAAATAATAGGATTATTTGGATTTCTCATATCTAATGCTCCAGAGACATTATTAGGAAAATCTACTTCAAAAATATTTATAGATTTCTTTTTTATTATTTCAGTTATATCAACTTCAGACTTATTTGTAGTATCCAATGTTCTTAGGTTATTAGAAGCATTAATTA
>JAQQAK010000387.1 GCA_028527945.1 Spirochaetaceae bacterium | reverse complement strand
TCTGTATGTACCCTCTTTACGGTTTTATGTTTAATACCTTGATATTACTACAATCAACTGGGCAGGCTAAAAAAGCAGCTATATTTGTTACATGCAGAATGATTATTTTCTTTGTTCCTGTAATGCTTATTATCTGCCCTTTTCATGGAGCAATTGGAGTATGGCTTGCAAATCCAACAACAGATGTCCTCACAAGCCTTACATCAGCAATAGCTTTAAGAAGTTTTTTGAACAAACTAAAAAAAGATAACATTCAGGCTCTTAAAGTTTAAACCTTTAAGAGCTAATCTTATCAGGAATATGAAGGATTTCTCTTGGCTTACTACCGTTCGCCGGACCAACAATACCTCGATCTTCCATTTCTTCAACAAGTCTGGCGGCTCTGTTATAACCAATTTTTAGTCTTCGCTGTAAATATGAAGCAGAAGCCTTCCCTGCTTCAACAACTATAGAAACAGCAGATTCCATTAAAGGATCACCACCACTTTGACTTTCAAGCTCAAAAGAGTCACCATCATCTTCAGAAATAAAGATCTCATCATCTATATAATCAGGCTCGCCAAGTGTCTTAACATGGTCAGTAACATTCTCAACCTCATCATCACTTAAAAAAGCTCCCTGTATTCTTGATGGGTTAGGATCCCATGCTGAAGTGAACAACATATCTCCTTTACCTAAAAGTTTGTCAGCACCCATAGCGTCAAGAATAATTCGAGAGTCAGTCTTACTTGCAACCATAAATGCTATTCTTGAAGGAATATTAGCCTTGATAAGACCTGTAATAACATCTACAGAAGGTCTTTGTGTAGCAAGTACCAGATGAATACCAACAGCACGGCTCATTGCGGTAAGACGAGAAATTACATTTTCAAGTTCCTTACCAGTTGTAGCCATAAGATCCGCAAACTCATCAACCAGAACAACAATATACGGAAGCTTCTCTGTAGCCATTTTTGTTTCTACAATCTTGCGGTTATAAGATTTTATATCACGAACACCAAGAGCATTTAACAGTGAATAACGTCTTTCCATTTCACTCATTGTATACTGTAAAGCTTGAAAAGCCTTCTTGGGTTCAGTTATAACAGGAGTTAAAAGGTGAGGAATATCATTATATAATTTCAATTCAACAATTTTAGGGTCAATCATTATCATTTTAACTTCGTTAGGAGTTCTGGAATACAGTATTGAGCATATTAATGAATTAACACATACAGATTTTCCTGAACCTGTAGCTCCAGCAATAAGAAGATGCGGCGTCTGAACAAGATCAATTATTCTGGAACCTCCTGTAATATCTTTACCAAGAACAACAGGAACTGCCATTTTTGAGTTTTTCAACTCCTCTGATTCAAGAATCTCTTTAAATGAAACAATTGCCCTATCTTTATTTGGAACTTCAATACCAACAGCATGCTTTCCAGGAATAGGAGCCACAATTCTAACCCTGGACGCAGCTAAACCTAGAGCTATATTATCAGCAAGATTAACTATTTTTGACAACTTGACACCAGGAGCCGGAAGGATTTCAAACATTGTGATTACAGGACCACGACTTATACCGGTAACCTCAGCATCTATTTTAAACTCTTTTAATGTTTCCTGAAGAATAATAGAAGCTTGCCTTGTTTCTTCATCTATTACCCAATAATGATTGTCATCATATTCCTTCAATAGACTACTGGAAGGGACCTCGTACCTTTTAGGTCTTGCTGTAGGAAGGCTATTTTCCAATACAGATTCTGATACATCTTCAAGTTCATCTTCTTCAAGTTCATCTTCCTCAAGTTCATCATCCTCAAGTTCATCATCCTCAAGTTCATCTTCTTCGGGTTCATCCTCTTCAAGTTCTACTTCTTCGGTTTCAACCTCTCCAAGCTCGACCTCTTCTAGTTCTGCTTCTCCAGGCATATCCCCGTCAAGGACTTCTTCGTTAGATTCAGCCTCTTCAAGTTCAATACTATCATCTGATTCAGACAAGTTTGTATCTTCAGAAAGTTCTTCTAAATCAAGTGACAACCCCAAGTCTGGCGCATCAGCCTCAAGAGCTTCTTCTTCCAGAGAATCATCAATATGGTCAATTTCTTCTACAGGAACTTCATCTTCTAACTCATCAAGAGATTCAACTTCATCTTCAGGATCAATTGGTTCAACACCATCCCAAACATCCATTGCAGCCTGAGCAGACTCTTGCTCATCACCTCGAATGGGGCTATCAGAAAGGGGCTGCTCCTGAACTTTTTCTTCAATCTCATTTGAATCAATATTTTCTTCTATTCCTGAATCAAGCACAACTTCATCGTCAGCCACTGCTACTGGCATAGAAGGAAGCTGCTCAGCATTTTCTTCCAAAGTTATAATTTCTGTTTCATCAGTTTCTGATGGTTCACTAATACTAACGTCATCATCAATTTCTTCTGTTGCTGCTACAGAATCTTCAGAAATTATATTATTTGAGTCTTCGATAACACCCTCTGAATTACCATCCGATCCAGAATCTGACTCTGTAAAAGATTCGGCACTTATATCTTCCTCTAAATTTTCATTATCAGCATATTCGTCTTCATATTCTGAAACTATAGGGGCTTCATCTTCATCAAAAACAGTTTCGTCTGACTTTTCAGAATATTGTTCTTCAAAAGCGGCTTGTTCATCTTCATCTATTTTTTTATTTTTTGATTCCGGAGGCTCTGGCTTATTAATCCATCCCATTGGTACAGGTTCAAAAGAATGTTCCGGTGTATCACCGGAAGTTTCAGATTCAACAGAATCTGCTAGGTCATCTACAGCAGCTATCTCAACAGAGGATTCTTCATTATTCACCTCAGCTTCAATCTCTTCAGTTGAGTTTTCAGAAAATTCAGAAATCTCTTCTCTATTTAAAGAAAGACCTTTTGCTGATGCTTTTTCACCTGCAAGAATTTTTATAATTAGAAGAACTTCGAATATTAAAAGAAGCCCAAGAACAGTAGAACCACCTCGAAAGCCAAGAGAATTAATTATAGAATCCGCGGCTCTCGAACCTGGCACATAATTAAGAATTTTCAATAAAAGTGAAAAAGTAAAGAAAGGTAAAAGAGACAATATTTTAACAGCAAATATACTACTGTTATAAAGATCTATAAATAACAGAAAACTGCTAATCAATAGCAGGAGAGGAAGAAAAAACGAAGCTTCCATAAAACATGAGTATAAAAACTTTCCAGGAAGGAGTAAAAATCCGGATGGTATTACCGGCCTCATGGAGTTTAGTAAAACTATAAGTAGATATATTCCAGCCACGGCAATTACCGCTGCCGCTATAAGCCTTGAGGCTTTTTTATTCAAAGCGCGCTCCTTTATGACGGGTTCTCATAAAGATTATCGGTATTACAGAAAGAATTTTAAGAGGATACTTCAATCTTATTTAAATTGAAGTATCCATAAGTTTTAGAGAATTATAAATGAAATAATCCCAAATGGGATTAAATAAAAACTGAACCAGTGAAGTCTATTTTTTTTAATAAGATTGAGTAAAAATAATACAGCAAAGAGTCCGACAATAAAGGCGGTAACCATTCCTGCAATCATACAAGACGGAGCAACAGCATTCTCAAGCTGCCCCAAATCTTTTAACTCAAGAACAATAGCCCCAAGGATAGCCGGGATAGATAATACGAGAGAGTATTCACCTACTTTATCTTTTCCAATTCCTGAAAACAAAGATGCGGCTACAGTCATTCCAGATCTGGAAATACCAGGTAAGACAGCAAAACCTTGGGCAAAACCTGTTATTATAGCAGTTCTAACTGTAAGATTGGTATACCCTTCATTCTCATTTTTAATAAGCTTGGTTAAAAGAAGAACCACAGCAGTAACAATAAAAAGAAGCGAAACAATCTTTGGCTTGCTTGCGACATTTATAGATTCAATAACTAACCCCAAAGCCGCCGTTACAGCGCTTGCAATAATAATAATTAAAATAAGCCTCATATTTTTTTTGTCATCTTCATCAGCTTTTCGAACAATAAAACGGCATAATGAAACTATCATCGCTCCAATTATTTTTCGAAAAACAATAATAACAACCAAAAGAGTCGCCGCATGTAAAAGAATATCAAAAAGAATGGGAACATCTCCCAAATCCATAAAATTACGAAACACTACAAGATGACCGGAACTTGATATTGGAAGGAATTCTGAAACTCCTTGCAATGCTCCCAAAAATATTGATTGCAATAATGTCATAATATCTCCAAATTAGAAAAATATACCGACTGTATCGGCAGGTCTTATATTATAATAAATCATTCCATAAATGACAGCAGCTGTAAGAACTCTCTTTCCATAAAGATGGGTTTCTGTTACCGGTATACATTCATAGAACAATTCAACCGGAAGCTTCTTATAAGCTCTTCTCCACCGTTTTACCCGTCCAGGGCCTCCATTATACGCAACAACAGCAAGTGCGCTATCTCCAGTATACCCTTCTAACCATTTAAGATACCAGCTGCCCAAGGTCAAATTTTCATCAGGGTCTGTTAAATCTGTAAATGAAATGCCTATCCTCCCGGCTACTTCTTCCGCAGTATCCGGCATAAGCTGAGTAAGCCCAACAGCTCCGGCTCTTGAAACAATCTCCTTCTCAAAAGCACTTTCTTTCCAAACTAAAGCAAAAAGGAGCTGAGGAGAAAGATCATTTTCCTTTGCATGTAATTCAATTAAGTCTTTATAAACTGCAGGATAGATTCGAGAGTATCCTTTTATAGAAAAATCTTTGGTATATTTATACATAATTCTCAGAGAATCAAGATATTCTCCCTTAGAAGCAGCATTATCTGCACAATAAATTAGAAAATCCTCAGATAAATATTCCGCGCTCTTTTCAACCTCATCAAGAATCCCGTCAATATTATATTTTATCAGGCCATTGATATAAGATTCATCATCGTTCAGGCATTCAGGCAAAGTACTTACAGACAAGTTTATATTATCTGATAAGACAAATTCATCAAGATTATCACCAGACAGTATTCGATAGTACAAACTTTTTATTGGTTTAGAGTAATCTGGAGAGTCTATATATCCAAGCATAGCAGCTTTTTCAGTAATATATCTGCAACGATCATAAACCGTATAAGGTCCACATATCTCAAGTTGCTTTGAAAGCTCAGCTATTACACGCCATTGCTGCCTTCTTACAAGTTCAGTAGTCATCCTATCAAGAATATCTTCATAATAGAAAGGATCTTCCCACCTTTCAGCATAGTAACTTATACGGCTTGCAGCTTTAACGGAATTGGTTTTCTGCTCCATATCAAAAAAATACCACAAGACCCGTTCATCAATAAAAGAGTCATAATTTTTATTTATTTTATTAATACAGCGTCTTGCGTCATTATAATAACCTACACGCCTAAACAATCTTAATGCTGTAAATAAACAATAAAAAGAGCCAACTTTTTCTGAGGCGGCTTCAAGAGCATGTCCGCCTTTTAGAGCTCTCCCTGTAGAGATAAAGGCATCTTCACAATCATTAATAACAACTTCTGTAAAAAGTTCTGAATCTTCTTTTTTCAATATATTAAAAAAAGCTGTTGATGCTTTTTTATATTCTTTATTATAAAGATTATACCTTGCGCCAATAACCTCAGACACTGTTGGTAAAACTTTTAACGGAGAGCCTTCCATATTGTTAAGATATTTCCAGCCTCTAATAAATAACTCAGAATCTGAAACATTCAGAAAGAAATGACTCCATATGTCTTTCCAGTCTTCATATCCCTGGCGATAACAGGCAACTGCTTTATAGAGTTGAAGTTCTTCATCTTCATGATATTCAGGAAATGATATTAGAGAATCAAGATATTCCAATAATTGCTCATCTTTTTTTTCTTTATAAAGGACTTCAGCCATATCCTTTTTAAATGCAAATTCTTCAGGATTCTCAGAAGCTGCAACACCAGCAAAAAACTCTGCGTCAGAAAAATTTTCATTATCAATATTCAAACGAAAACAAAGTTGAGCAGCCTTCTGCGCTGTCAGACCAGCAGAATTTTCCCAACAATGAGCCGACAGACTAATTGCGGTAGAAACAAAACCTTTATCAAGTGCTTTTAAAGCAAGAAAATATGAATCCCATGGCTCAAGAGATTTTATATATTTTACAGGCAGCTCATCTTCTAAGGAGGCAAGACTTAGCACCTCATTAAATTGTGAAGCCGTCAATATAGTATCGACTTCTTTACTACAAGAAGATAAAACTATTATACATATAAATATTACGAGAAGAGATAAAACTTTACGCATTCTAACTTATTATAGTGTATTTTTTAATTCTCAGGAATAAGTATACTGGTTCCAGCATAAATCTCGTTAGGATTTTTTATTCCATTTTCTACAGCAATTAAACCAAAAAGCCATGGGGTGCGGTAAAATGAATTAGACAAATCCCAAAGAGTATCACCTTTTTTTAGAGAATACCAAACTCCTCCGCCATCTCCATACGAGAGTCTTCCTGTCTCCAAATCTGAAGGATCATCAACTGTTGAAGAGGCCTTAACTTGAGTACTCTCTGCAGAACTTACATCTGGTGTAATAATACTATCTTCATTATTTATATGTACAACTACTGGAGAGTCAGAATCAGAAGATTCTACCAGCTCTATAGGTGTAGTTTTTTCTATATCAGCCTCCAGAGGAGGAATACCTTCAGACTCCATTCCTTTCATAAACAGAAAAACTCCCATTCCAACAATCGCGGCAACAAGAAGAATCAACACTACCAAGGCTGCAGGATTTCGCTTTTCTTTACACCATTCATCTGGCTCATCATCTTCATACCCGGAATTAGCTGTAAGTTCTTCATTAAATGTGACAGGTTCTTCTATTTCAGAGAAATCATCCTCAAAATCAGCTCCGCCATCAAAAGACGGCACTGATAAATCTTCCGCAGACAAACTATCATCATCTG
>JAQQAK010000386.1 GCA_028527945.1 Spirochaetaceae bacterium | reverse complement strand
AAAAAACTGTAAGCGTTCCATAATGGAATTATTATGCTTTTAAGGATATCAAGAACACCGTCATCTGAGTACTTAAGATCTTCAGCTCTTACAACTGCTGAATTCATTAAAAACAATCTCAAAGCATCAGCGCCATACTTGTCTAAAACCTCTACAGGATCTGAATAGTTTCGTGCAGACTTTGACATCTTTTTTCCATCTTCAGCAAGAACTAGGCCACTTACTATAACCTTCTCAAAAGCAGGCCCGTCAAAAAGAGCAGCCGCAAGAATTGTTAATGTATAAAACCATCCTCTGGTCTGATCTAATCCCTCGGAAATAAAATTTGCGGGGAAATTAGCTTCAAAATGTTCTTTGTTCTCAAATGGATAGTGATTCTGCGCGTATGGCATTGAACCAGACTCAAACCAGCAGTCAAGAACGTCAGGAATTCTTTTCATCTTTCCGCCGCACTTACAATCGATCTCTATATCATCAACAAAATGCTTATGAAGGTCAGTTAACTTGTGGCCAGACTTTTCTTCAAGTTCAGCACGAGAGCCAATACAAATAATTTCTCCACAATCAGGACATTTCCATATTGGAATAGGATTACCCCAAAAACGATTTCTTGATATTGCCCAGTTTCTGGCACCTTCAAGCCATTTACCAAAACGCCCCTTCTGAAGGTGAGATGGAACCCATAGGATTTTATCATTAGAAGCGAGCATTTTCTCTTTAATTTTTTCGACATCTACAAACCATGAAGATACAGCTCTGTAAATAAGAGGACTGTCACATCTCCAGCAATGCGGGTAAGAGTGAAGATAATTATCGCGTTTAACAAGTTTCCCCTCTTCTCTAAGGCGCTTGATTATATCTTTATCGCAATCCTTTACAAAGCGGCCTTCATAATCAGGTATGTCTGCTGAAAATTTACACTCATCATCTATTGGACAGATTGTTGGAATACCAGTGCCCTTACAAGTGTTGTAGTCGTCCTCACCAAAGCCCGGGGCAGTATGAACAATACCTGTACCATCTTCAGTTGTAACATAATCAGCTTTGAAAACTCTAAAAGCACCACTGTCATAAGCATCAGCAAAATAGTCAAAAATTGGAGTGTATTCCATTCCAACGAGTTCTGAACCCTTCATTTTATCAACTAATTCATATTCTGATGAATCTTTATAGTAAGACTCAAGACGAGCTTCAGCAAGAATATAAAACTCTTCACCGTCTTTTACCTTAACATAGTCTACGTCTTCACCTACAGCCAAAGCAAGGTTTGAAGGAAGTGTCCAGGGTGTAGTTGTCCAAGCGAGAAAAAAAGTCCCACTTTCATCTCGTTTTTCAAACTTTACGGTTACAGCCGGATCATGAACGTCTTTATATCCGCCAAGATTTAGCTCATGGTTAGACAATACAGTTGAACATCGTGGGCAATATGGAAGAATATAGTGGCCTTCATACATAAGCCCCTTATCCCATAAAGATTTAACAACCCACCAGATTGACTCCATGTAATCAGGTTCCATTGTTTTATAATCATTTTCAAAATCGACCCAGCGGCCCAATCTTGTGATTATAGATTTCCATTCCTGTGTATACCGTAAAACTATTGAGCGGCAGGACTCATTAAATTTGGCAACTCCGTAATCTATGATTTCCTTTTTACCTGATATGCCGAGTTCTTTTTCCATTTCGTATTCAACCGGAAGGCCATGACAATCCCAGCCAAAACGCCTGTTTACCTTGAACCCTTTCATTGTCTGGTAACGTGGAATAATATCTTTAATAGTTCCCGGCACAAAATGTCCGAAATGAGGAAGACCTGTGGCAAAAGGAGGTCCATCATAAAAAACAAACTCCTCGTTACCTTCTCTCTCTTCTATAGATCTTTCAAAAATTCTATTCTCTTTCCAGTATTCAAGTATAGCCTCTTCCATCTTGGGGAAGCTGACTTTAGGATCAACAGACTTGTACAAAATTTCCTCCAAACACCATAAGCTCCGCTCTGAAATTACTCAGGGATGATGTACTTTGCATTTATATAATAGATTGTTGCAATTACAAAAATAACCAAGTTTTACTAAAACTCAGCCTAAATTAATGAATCACTATTCTAGGGAAAATCATTACTGAGGTCAAGATATGGAAGGCTTTGTATTTTTTTGTAAGCAGTTTCTAATTTCTTAAGATATTTATAAGTTTTTCTTTATAATTTTTCTAATCTAAACAAACAATGTTCAAGTATTAGATAATTAAGCACGATTAATAACATAGTGATGAGCAAAAAAATATCAATAAAGAAAAGAGCCAGACAAATCTGGGATGCTTTTACTGAATCACCATTTTATAGACTCGCTATATTTTTCGTTCTTCTGTTTGGAGGTACAGCAGGAGTAATAACAATTTTCGAGTACGGTAAAAATGATCAGTTCAAAAACTACTTTGATGGTATCTGGTGGGCAGTAGTAACATTTAGTACAGTAGGATATGGAGACAAATCTCCATCAACTGTTCCGGGACAGGCTATTACAATGATTGCTATATTCTTCAGTATGGCTTTGGTAAGTTTACTGTCTGGTACTTTTGCTTCTGTATTTGTTGAAAGTAATACCCGCGCGAGGAGAGGTTTAATGGATTTTCCTAAATTAAGTAATCATATAGTTATTTGCGGATGGAAAGACAATATGAGCGATATAATTCGAGATATGCTTCTTCTTTCCGATTATAAAATAATGCCTGAAAATATTGTTATAATTTCTAATATTGACACTGAAAAAATTGAAGCTTTAAAAGAAGTCTCTGAACTTAAAAAAGTAAAATACATTAGAGGTGATTACTTTTCTGAAGATACTCTAAAACGTGCCAATATTCAGGATGCTGCAAAAGCAATTGTTTTATCTGACACTTTTGACAGCAGCGGTTCAAGTGAAGCAGACTCAAAAACTGTTATGGCTGTTATTTCAATAAAAGCATTAGCAAAGGATCTATACGTTTGCGCAGAACTTATAGACAAGAAATATGAACCATACCTGAAAAATGCTATGTGTGACGAGATTCTATTTCCAAGAGATTTGAACAGACAAATGCTTGCAGGAACTACACTTACAAATGGTTTGGCAAATATTTTAAATGACCTTATTTCCAACTTGGAAACAAACACCCGTATAGGAAC
>JAQQAK010000385.1 GCA_028527945.1 Spirochaetaceae bacterium | reverse complement strand
ATCTTTTATCGAAAGGGTTATTACTGATTTCAGAACTTTTTTTAAATAGAGGAAGGCATAAACTGTTGTAAAACCGGATTTATGCTTCCTCTTTTCTATCTACCAAATGAAACTATATACCGAAGCGAACATTTGCAGCTTTTCGTATAAGCTCAACAGAGCCATCAACTCCAAACATTTCTACATCAATCATCAAATTACGTACATTTCTATCGCCACGGTTATGGCCAGTAACAAATTTATAATAAGCATGACGCTTTGAATCAATCTTCGAAATCATCTTTGCAGCCTTTTTAGGCTCCTGGCCATAGGCCTCAGAGATATGGTCTATGCGAAAAGGAAGCGAGGCGAAAACAAAGACATTCAGAACATTATCAAACTCACTGAGTATGTAATCAGAACAACGGCCAAGCATTACGCAAGGCTCTTTGTTGGCAAGGTCTCGGATAACCCAGGCCTGCGACTCTATCGCCTTTGCCGAATAAAAGGCAGGAGTTGCCCCATAACCGAACTCAGTATAAAAGCTGTCATGCATCACGGCTTCTTCATCAGACTTGCTGTAATATTCTTCATTTACACCAGAGCGTCTTGCGGCTAAATCAACAAGTTCTTTATCATAAAAATGAACGCCAAGCCCTGCAGCAACCTGCCGGCCGATTTCACGGGCGTTACATCCGAATTCTCTACCAATAGTAATTACAAATTTTTTCATCATTCCTCCTATACTATTTTGAACTAACCCTTGTACGGTTTTCAAGATACCTGCTAAGTATACTCAATGGTATACAGATAATAAGATACACAACAGCAAGAATGGTATAAGACTCAATTGTCAGAAAAGTCTGCGAAGTATACGCCTTGGTTGTTAGCAAAAACTCCGGCACAGTGATATACGCCATCAATGAAGTATCCTTTACCATCATTACAAGATAATTACCAAATACAGGAATTGAAGAAGAAATTGCCTGCGGTATAACAATTCTGAACATTGCCTGATGAGGACTCAGACCAAGCGCGAGAGAAGCCTCGGTCTGACCTTTATCAATTGAGAGAATTGCGGCTCTAATAACCTCAGACATATAAGTTCCATAATTCACCGCAAGCCCTATTACACCGGCAGTAAGCGACGACATATGGCAGTGGTAGCCCTTGGCACCGCAAAGCTGAGCAACAAGCTCAATAAGCAATGGAACAACATAGTAAATATAAACAAGCTGAACCAATAGCGGGGTTCCGCGTATTAATTCCTGAAAAAGCACTACAATCTTTTTTAAAACACGAAGCTTGGAAATACGCGCAAGCGCCAGTAAAAAAGCGAAAACAAGCCCCAAAAGAAAACCTAAAATGGTTGCAAGAACAACAATACTTAAAGCCTGACCTAGCAGCTTTGGAAGAAGGTCATGTATGGCTGTTGCAAAATCAAGATTACTTAAAACATTCATATTAATTCTCCAATACCCGTGACAGGAAGTTTTTGGTACGATCATTTTTAGGATTCATAAGAACCTCCTGCGGAGTGCCATCTTCAACGATGTATCCTTCATCCATAAAAATTACCCTGTCGGCGACATCACGGGCAAAGCCCATTTCATGAGTAACTACCGCCATGGTCATTCCGTCTTCCGCAAGGTTTCTCATTACACTTAAAACCTCACCAACTAATTCAGGATCCAGAGCCGAAGTAGGTTCATCAAATAACATAACTTCCGGATCCATAGCTAATGCCCTGGCAATTGCAACACGCTGCTGCTGCCCGCCTGATAAATTATTTGGATACACAGCGGCTTTATCTTTTAGGCCGACCTTAGTTAAAAGTTCAATAGCCTTATCTTTTGCTTCCGTTTTACTTCTTTTTATTACAAGCTTTTGAGCAAATTCAACATTCTCAAGAACCGTCATGAAGGGATACAAATTAAATCTTTGAAAACACATCCCCACAAAACGTCTGTATTTAACTACATCAAAATGATTATCTAAAATATTATCGCCATGATAAAGGATTTCACCGCCAGTTGGCTTTTCAAGCAAATTCAAACAGCGAAGAAAAGTACTTTTACCGGAACCGCTGGGACCTATGATAACAAGTGATTCTCCTTTCTCTATATCAACAGAAATATCCTTTAGAACTTCAAGCTCTCCAAAACTTTTTCGTAATTTTTTTATCTCCAATATTGCCATAAAAAATACTCCTTAAAACAAAAAAAGCTGAAGCCACCCCTAAAGCTGACTTCAGCAGGTATCTATTCTTCTCTGGAATTAACTCCGCAGAGTCTGTCTTCTTCACTGTTTGTTATCATGTGAAACTCAGGTTTAAGGCCGTATTTCTTAAATACTTCATCAATAAATCCTTCTTCACGAAGCTGGTAAACAACATCATTTATTTCTTTCATAAGAGGAATATTTTCAAAACTTACAGCAGGAGCAATTCGTCCAAGAGTATCAGGACTATCCTTGTAATCAGTAGCAAGCTTCAAGCCTTTTACAGCATCAGGATTGTTTGCAAATAAACTTTCAGCAACAGTTGAGTCTGTCAAAAAAGCATCGATTTTTCCGTACTGAAGAGCTACAATTGATTCAGACTGATCTCCGGTTGCTACAGCTTCTTTAATAATTCCATCATCAGCCCATCCCTGAACAATAGTGTTCCAAACTGTTCCGGTTGTGTAACCAACCTTATTGCTGCTTGCGTCCAAAGTATCCTGACCGTTTATAGTGCTGTCTTCAGGTACAATAATAGCTCCGCCCTGTGTATACCAGATATCACCAAAGTAAACCTTTTTAGCTCTCTGTTCGCGGACATACATACAGTCACAAATGATATCAATATTACCTGAATTAATATTAAGAATAAGTTCTGAAAAAGGAATCAAAGACATCTCAACTTTAGTTATTCCAAGCCTCTTTGCTACTTCCTTGATTATTTCCGCATCAACTCCGTCAAAAGAACCGGTATCCTGATTAATATAAGCAAAAGGAGCATCTCCTGAGGAACCTACACGAAGTACACCGGCTTTTTTGATAGCGGCTAACTGTGGGCTGATTCCTTCTTCAACAGCAACAGCCGGCTCTGCGGCTTTAGTTTCCGCGGCTTCAGTCTTTTTGCTGCATCCTGTAAAAAGCGATACTGAACATATTAATGCAAGTACAGTAAGAAGTGATAAAGATTTTAATTTTTTAGTCATAATTTTCTCCTTATTTTTGTAAAATACAATGCAATTACTATGCCAAGAATAATAAACGAATGATTTATCAAGAATTAATCACTATTTTATCAATTTGATATTTGTTAAATGAGTTTTTCTGTAATTATTTACTTAGTTGTAAAAAATTAAATCCTACATAAACGTAAAGATAAGCAAGCTCACTACATTTCCGTATGCCTAATTATCATACAAATATTATAAAATCAGCCCCAGTTTGTAATTTATTGCTCAATTTACGATAGTGAATGACTTAAAATTAATAATTCATATGAGGCTCTTTCAAACCCAACCAGTTTTTTTAAAGAGGCTCCATATAATCATAATTTAAAAAAGAGGTATTTTAATTATAAGAATGCATCTTTATTTTTATTAGCATCAGTAATTATCTGTTTTGGAAGCCCCAAAGATTCCAACATTTTTATAGCATTGGTAGAACGTATAATTCCATTTTTGATTTTGTAATTAAATTTTAGTTCATTATTAACAATTGTATCTTCAAGATATAAACATTTACATTTTTTATCTTCTTTTTCCGCAATTAAAATATCATGTGTAGCAATAACAGATATGATATTTTCTCTTAAAAATAAATAATCAATAATTGCTACAGACGCGCTAATTCTTTCAACAGAATTAGTCCCAGATAGTAATTCATCAACT
>JAQQAK010000384.1 GCA_028527945.1 Spirochaetaceae bacterium | reverse complement strand
AACAAAGGGCTGCTGGTAAATTCAGAAGGCTTCTTGCTCAGTATACAGATGCTGAAGATTTGATAAATGTTGGAGCCTATGCGTCTGGCAGCAACTCAGAGATAGATGAAGCTATTGAAAGAATTGACTCTATGAATGGTTTTCTTAGGCAGGAGGTCGATGATCCTGCTCCGCTGGAAGTTACATTAAAACAGGCTTCTGAGGTTATTGGTATGCCTATAGATATCCCTGAAAAGGCTGTTGAGGCTGTTTAGTAGATGCATAAATTTAAGTTTAATCTTGAGAAACTTTTAAAAATTCGCGAACACGATGAGCATGAATATGAAATAAAACTTGGCCAGGCTGTTAGTAAATGTGTAAGAATAGAAAATGACATTAAGCACTGTTTTTCTGAAATAGACAGGATGATTGATACTGGTGCCGGCGCGGGCTTATCTCAGGAATATCTTTTATCTATGGATATGTACAGAAGGCGTATGAATGCTGATATAGAAACTCTTCAAAGCCAGCTTACTTCTGCGCGAGAAGAAATGGAGAAGGTACGGGCAGATTATCTTGAGGCATCTAAGAAGAGAAAGGTTTTGACAAAGCTTAAAGAAAAACGCGAAGCTGAATATTATAAGCAACAGCGTAAAAACGAATTTAATGAAATTGATGAAATGAATAATGGACGCGCCGCTGCAAGAGCAGCTTGCAGGTAGGAGGATAGTTGTGCCAAGGGTAACTGCTGTTAGAACAGGGGCTCAGGTTTTTGCCTTGATTTTAGTTATACTCATTCTTATTGCTGGAGGTCTCGTCTGGTTTGATTATCTGGGCCTTGTAGATGTAAAAGAGTTAGCCACTCCTATAGTGTCCAAAATAGCTCCCAGGCTTGGAATTGAAGCAGAACTGCCGGAGCAAATTGAAAATGTTGAAGACATGAATCTTTTAGAAATTGAACGACTTAATAAAAGACAGAAGGCTTTGGATTTGCGTGAAGCAGAACTTGATTTAAGGGAATCTGAAATTGAATCTAAAGAAAATGAGATAAATCAGATGATGACAGCTCTTGATGAAAAAGAAGAAGCTTATAAAGAAAAAGAAAAATCATTTAACGATCGTCAAAAAGCGTACGACAATAGAAATACGAACCTGAGGCAGACTGCAGCGTATTTTTCAGGCATGGCTCCTGCTGCTGCTGTTGCGATGTTCCTTGAGATGGATGATCAGGATATCATTGATATCATGAGAGCTCATCAAGCAATCAGTGATGAAAACGGAACATCTTCAATGGTAGCTTATTGGTTGTCTTTGATGCCTGCCGACAGGGCCGCAACTCTAAACCGGAAAATGTTGAAAAAGCCGGAGAGTTAATATTCTATTGGAGGGTGGGAGTGAACTCAGCACCTGTACAAATGTTGCCGATTCAAAACGGTATAGATTTCCAAAAAGCATCCGGGCCGCCGGAGAATATCGAAAATTCTGAAGGAAATGAAAGTTTTCAGAATAGTTTTAATTCAGCTGTTGATAAGCAAAAGTCTGATAATTTGGAACAAGAAAATAATTCTAATAAGGTTTCAAAGAAAAAAGAATCAGTAGAAAACAGTAATGACAAAGACGAAAAGGTTTATGACGAAGCTGATAATGAAGAAGCTTCAGATGCTGTTGTAGCAGAAAGACCTGCTGATGCTGAAAATAAGTTGAATGAGAAACGTTCTGAACCTAAAGACGGTAAAAGCTTAAAAGGTTCTGAACATGAGAAAGTTTTAATTGGAACACAAAAAAGTGTTAAAGGAAAGCTTTCTTTGCGTGATGGTAAGAAGGCTTCTAAAATTGCCAAGGGCAGTAAAGCTGGAGAAAAGAACTATCATACATTAAAAATTGACTCAAAATCTAAACACAAGCTCGATATTACAAGTTTTTCGGATGTTGCCTGGGCTAAAAGTAAGGTTGGTTTAGATAAACAAGAAAGTTTAAAAACAGCAAATGATGATAAAATTGTTGATTTTGCCATTGATAAACTTAAGCATGATTTAAAGTCAGAAAAACCTTCCGTACAGCTTGCGGCTATTGATGCCATTAATAATGAATTAAAGGGGCTTGATAAGAGTAGTGTTGAAAAGAAAGGTTTAAAACTTGTGTCTAATGCCGGAAAAACAGACTCTAAACTTAAAATCCATGACCATAGAAAGCTTTCTGCTAATCATTCTGATAAAAATGATATTAAAATTCGCAGTATTTCAGAAACTTCTTTTAAAGCCGCAGTGGACTCTATTGGTAAGGATGTTGAAATAAATCCCGCTGACAATGCTTTAAAAAATACACAGCGTTCTGCGGAAGTTAAGAATATGCAGTCTTCTGTCTTATCTCAACTTAAAGATTCGGTAAATAACCAAATTGTAAAGCAAGCTGGAATTGTTTTAAAAGGTGATGGAACAGGAGAGATTAAGCTCATTATGAAGCCTGAAAGCCTGGGGAAGGTAAGAATTCAGCTTTCTTTAGACAATAATCATATAGGCGGGCGAATAATTGTCGAAAATAATATAGTCAAAGAGATTTTTGAAAGTAATCTTCAAAATCTATACAAGGCTTTTGGTTCTGAAGGATTTGAAAATGGCGGCCTTGAGGTTAGTGTTCAGGGAGAAGGCAGTCAGTCTGAAAACCGGAACCAAAATAAAGGTCGTTCTTATGGTGGTCGTGCTGTTCAGGTTTTAGAAGATGCGGTTCCTGAAATTATATCTACAGAATGGCGGAATAATGCCGTAAATATGGTTGTTTAGCGGAAGGGAGAAGTAATGGATTTTTCAGCAACAATGTCTGTGCAGGATAAGGCTAAATCTGAAGCACAGGTAAATAATCTTAATGCCACACTTAAATCTAAAGGTATTAAACAGAATGCCCTTGGGCAGGATGATTTTCTCAAAATTTTAATAACTCAGCTATCGTATCAGGATCCTACTGCTCCAATGGAAGATAAAGAATTTATAGCTCAAATGGCTCAATTCTCAAGCCTTGAGCAGATGAAAAATATGAGCAGTGAGTTTACTAAGCTTTCAGGAACTTTGAACCGTAACAGCGCAATTGGAATGATTGGTAAGAATGTAACAATCGCTTCCGGCGATCAAACTGTTAACGGTCGTGTTGAAGAAGTGACAGGAAGCGAACATCCGCAGGTTTTAGTTAGCGGAAAATTTTATGATTTTAATGATATACAAAGTGTCAGGTAAGGGGGTAACTGCTATATGATGCGATCTTTATATTCCGGTGTTTCCGGTCTTCAGAATCATCAGACAAGAATGGATGTGATTGGAAATAATATTTCAAACGTTAATACGGTTGGTTTTAAAAAAGGCCGTGTAACTTTTCAGGACATGATTTCTCAATCCACAGCCGGAGCTTCAAGTCCAACAGAAGATCTTGGTGGTGTTAATCCAAAGCAGGTAGGACTAGGAATGAGTGTTGCTTCTATAGACACAATTCATACTCAAGGATCTTTGCAGTCTACTGGAGTTGCTACAGACCTTGCTGTACAGGGCAATGGATTTTTTATTATGGCTGGTGGAGATAAGGAATATTATACACGAGCTGGTGCATTTGGAGTTGATGAAAACGGTACGCTTGTTAATCCTTCAAATGGTATGAAGGTTCAGGGCTGGATGGCTGAAACTGTAGATGGAAAATCTTATATAAACACAGCATCAGATGCTGGAGATTTAATTATTCCTGTTGGCGGAAAAGACCCAGCTTCAGCTACAAGAGAGGTTGAACTTGCCTGTAATGTTGACAAGCGTTATGAGGTTATTCCTGATGGAGCAGGTGATGATGTCGTAAGAAAAAATACATGGACAATTGATAAAGATATTTATGATAATTTTGGAAATGTTCATAAAATGCAGATAGAGTTTACAAAGCTTGAAGGCACTCAGAATAGCTGGCAGGGGACTGTAACAGTTGATCCTGGTGATGAAGCAGGAACTAATACCCTCGCTGAAATTGGTGCTGAAAATAATGGTGATAACACTTTTATTGTTAATTTCAATAACTTGGGTACTCTACAGTCAATTAATGACGCACAGGGCGACGCAATTGATACCGGAGATCTTAACGTTCAGGTTTCTTTTGATGTACAGGGCGCAACTGAGAATGAAGATGGAACACCTCAAAGACAAACCTTTAACCTTAATATTGGTGAAGCAGGAAGTGTTGTTAATTCTATGACACAGTTTGCTGAATCAAGCTCCACAAAGGCTTTCAGACAGGATGGTTACGGAATGGGATATCTTGAGAACTTCAAGATAGATCAGACTGGTACTATTACCGGGGTTTATTCAAATGGAACAAATAGAACTCTTGGGCAGCTTGCTCTTGCAACATTTTCTAATCAGAATGGACTTGAAAAAGCTGGAGATTCTACTTTTGTAGTAACA
>JAQQAK010000383.1 GCA_028527945.1 Spirochaetaceae bacterium | reverse complement strand
AAGTAAATTGAGGAATCAAGGTATCTGTTAAATAAAGAAATTGTTCTGACATTTCAGCTTCACAAACATGAAATTTGAATTCTGCTCTTTCTTTTTGCCTTGTTCCTGCTTTATATCCACGATTTTGTTCTAAAACTATTTCTGATGCATTAATTATTTCTTGGTTACTTCTATAATTTTGTAAGAGGACTATTTTATTAATTTTATTGTTAAAGGAAGATAATTCTTCTAAATATGCAGGAACGGCACCCTGGAAACCATAAATAAACTGATCGGGATCTCCTACTGCAAATATTCTAATTTTGGTTTTTATAAGAAGTGTTAAAACAATTTCATGGAGAGGTTTTCCTAAATCTTGATATTCGTCTATTAATAACCAAGGAAATTTTGCTTCAATACATTTTCTAACGAATTCTTCATTCTGAATTAAGATTGTAGAATAATTTACAATATCATCAAAATCTATTAAACCTTTATTGTGAAGGATTTCTTCGTATTTAGCTGCAACTTGTAAGGCAATATCATATGAAGGTATTTCAATTTGGCTTTGTCCTATAATTCCGATTTTACGTTCTCTATTCATTTCTGTCATATTAACATCATTTGTATCAAATCTTAATTCTCTAAGAGATTCTCGGAACACATTATTTCTATCCTTGTTTGATGCAATTTTAATCGGTAAAGGTAAATCAAAATAATTATATAATTTAGCAAACGGAACGAGTACTTCAGCAATGCAAAAAGAATGTACAGTACCAAAAAAAGAATTTCCATGAGGTTTATAGCCGAGTAATTGTAAACGATCACGTATTTCTCGTGCGGCTTCCCTGCTGTAAGTTATACAACCTATCCCTTGCGGTTCAATAATATCATTTTCTAATAGTTTTAGAATTTTAAGTGTGAGAATGGAAGTTTTTCCACTGCCAGGCCCCGCTATTACTGTAGTATTCCCTTTGCTAAAATATGCTTTTGATTGTTGAGGATCACTTAATATTTGGTTTAATTTTATTTTTCTATAATCATTCATCAATAGTAGTTAACTCAACAATACGAGAAATAGCATTTACAATATAGTCAGGTATATTTTCACGAATACATTCATCTGAGAATCTTTGTGCAAAACGCCCCTTTCCTATTCCCTGTTCTTCAATTTTATTTAAACATTTATAATAATCTCCGTTTTCTAACTCGTTTTTAAAATTATTTTTTTGTTTTTCACCACCAAGACATATATCATTATAAGTATTAATTATTGGGGAAAAAGCATTTGCAGTTTTCAATGATTTTTTCATAATATCTACTTCTAAAGTATTTTCACCTATAAAAATATTATTTTCTAATAAATCATCTTTTGTAAATTTTGACTGAATAGGCAATCCACTCTTTTCTAATAGAAGCGTTGAAAGCTCAATTCCTAAATAACCAAAAGAACGTGTATCTTTGGGTGAATACAGCGTATGATACTCTTTCTTTCCATCATCATTTAAATAATAAAAGTCTCCATCAGTAATGACAACATTTGGTATTCCTAATTTTTTCATGAATTGTCTATATGGATAAAAATTAGTGGAATTTATATTACAAACGACAATTCCATTTTCGTCTAAAGGTATTCCTAATAGTCGTGCAAATTTTGGTATAAGATATTCTTCTGCTATACCTTCTACTAAAATAACTCCTTTCCCAAAATATATTTCGCCTCGGCTTACATCTATATATCTTTCAATATCTCTTTTATCTCTATCATTAAACTCAACGCCTATAAATGTATTCATTGTTGAGCTGATTTTATTAATCTTTAACGCATGTACCATGTATTTTATAGGGGTTATGCTAGTAATATGAGTCGAATGAGTTGTTAGAATAACTGATTGTGAGTTATTTGTGATAACATTTCGATATACTAAACGTTGGAGGATTGGATGCAAATGAGCTTCTGGTTCTTCAATTGCAGTAATTACTTGTGGTAGTCCAATTCTTTGATTTTTTATAAAAAAACTCTTCAGCTCCTCTATATTTTCATTACTGGAAAGGATGTAATTATTTTCAAGTGTTCTTGAATAAGAATTAATGAGTATATTATCAGAATCATGATCGCTGTATTTAACAAAATTCCTTTCGTTGATTAAACTTGGTACTAATTCATCTCTAAATTGTAATAGTAGCATTGTTATATACAAAACATTTTTAATCCCAAGACTTTTTTCCTCGATGAATCTATCAGAAAGCATCATTTTTAAAGAACTTAATATTTTAATAGGTTCTATCTCAGACATCGCAAAATTGACAGATAAATCTGATGAATTCCCTAAAATATTGATTAGCTCATTTTCGATACGTTTACTAAGATTATTAATTTCATCAATATTTAATAGATTTGTACTTTGTATTTTCATATCGTCAGCAATTGTTTGCAATTTATCATATTTGATTTCATAGAGATCTATTAATCTTTTTAATGGGGAGTTTTTATAATTTTTAAGTGCAGCATCTACATCGCGTAGAGGTTTTATAACTTTCAATAATAAATATTTACGATCCTTGTAGCCAAATTGATTTATTTCATCATCGCCTTTATAGATAATGTATTTATAATCAACTTCTCCATTTTCATTTTCTTCTGGATAAAATTTATAAGTTATTTTTAAATACTTTTTATCTTTAATTATAATAGTAGCATCAGAAAGTTGAGCTAATATTGTTTGTGAGTTTTCAAAATTGCTTAAAAATATAGAAATTGTAATTTCTGTTCTCGATTCTACAGGATCAATTATTTCGTTATTAAAATCAGAAATTGATAATTGTCTATCATTATCTGATAATGACGGATCAAGAATTAGCTGTAACGCAAAAATGTAATTGCTTTTTCCAGATTCATTTTCTCCGAAAATAACTTGTTTACTATTCGTTAAAATATCAAACGATTTAAAATTCCTAAAATTTTCAATTTTAACTCTTGAAATATAAATATTATTCATGATTTTTAACTCCTATTATAGATAGCCCGTCGGCCGGAGGTCCGGGCTATTCCTTTGGTTGACTTATTTTACACCTATAAACTGTTATCAGCTAATATTTTTAATAAATTTCTCTTAGAGTGTATTTAACGACCAAATCAGTTGCGAAACCGGCCGAGTCTTCGAGGCTTGGCGTGTTTTTTGAGTGGAGGTGGTTGGCGAATGATCGCCGGCCGCCGGAACGTCTCCGCAAAAAACATGCCAAAGGTTTTGACAACTGCATTTGCTTTGTTATATGCCATTTTTCTTATATTGCTTTTCCAGCATGCACGACGGAGTCAAAGGCTGGAAAAACTATGCAAAATCTAAACTATGATTAGTTATCGATGTTAACATCCAAATTCCATCTTCTTTAATAAACACGAAAGTTAAATAAGAACTTTCATCATAAATCATCTCAACAAGAATTGAATTAGGATATTTCTCTTGAACATCATCTAAATCAGTAAATAGATACTTATTAAACACCATTACAGATTTGTTAAAATCTGGACAATATTCATTATTAAGATCATTACTAATGATTTCAATATCATTTAATAATTCAACATTCTCATCCGACAAACTCTCTCCAGAATAACTCTTATTTGGATTAAATTTTAATTCCAAACCTTTATCTTTGGAGACTATATCAATGATTTCACTACTATTATTATTCTTTAAATAACCATATATTTTTTCTAATTTTCCTTCTAATTCATTCTTACATTCAAATTCGTTTAATAAATTATATTTGCTTTTTTCATTTTTTCTATTTTCTATAATATCTCGTAAATACCACATAGGATCTTCAGGACTACTTATTCTATAATATTTACTACTTTCCATTTCTATATAATTCTCTTTTAAACTAATATAGTCATAACGAGGAGTAGTCTTTTCTCCCCAATCTATATCAATTTTATTATCTGAATATGATTTGACCGTAAAGTTTATTCCATATCCATCGCCACCTTTATACCAAATACCATCATTATAATCTATTACATAAGAACCTCGGCCAAATGAATAATCTTTTCCCCAACTGCATTCTTTTAAATAAATATTCTTTGAGTTACCAGGAATCTTTGGCTCATTCATTATATAAATACCTGCTAATTTTAAATAGATTTCTTTGTCCACATTATTTTTAAAAATAGGAAAATTGAATCCGGTATTATCTAAAATGATATCTTTATTAAAAATCAAATTTGAAATTCTTTCTTCAGAATATGATAAATAATCCTCTGAAGTATTGTTATTTTCCTCATTTTCTAATTTCACATTATCTATATCATTCTTGATATCTAAGAAATACCCATAGACCCATCCGATTTCATCATCCGTTGTCATTACTTTATACCAATATGCCTTCATGCTATCTATTTCTTGCATCTCAGAACTTTTCAAGATAATCATCACACTATCACCCTTTTCCAAAAAAGATATTGTTTCACAATTCAAATTAGCATCTTCTCTGAGTCTTACACTATTATCATTTAAGGTCGCATTAAATTGATTATCTTCTAATTCTATTGAATCTTTATCATAATTTTCATCTTGATTTATTTCAGTTACTTTGTTTTCTTCATTTTTCTCTATTATTTCTTTACTTCCAACAGTTTTAGAACACCCACTTATGATTACCATTACCAAAACTATAAACATCACTTTAATCTTTTTCATATAATGCTTCCTATCTATTTTATTATGATTTTGATAAAGCCCGTTGGCCAGAGGTCATGGCTTTTTCTTCTCACATTCTATACCAAAGAACATAGTTTATCTAATACTTTTATTTTAACTAAATTTTCGTGCATATAACGACCAAATCAGTTGCGAAACCGGCCGAGTCTTCGAGGCTTGGCATGTTTTTTGAGTGGAGGTGGTCGGCGAATGATCGCCGGCAGCCGGAACGTCTCCGCAAAAAACATGCCAAAGGTTTTGACAACTGCATTTGCTTTGTTAAATGCCAATTATTTATCAAAGTCTTCAGGTTCAATATTGGGTACTTTTTTTAAGATTTTATCTACAGATTCTTTTGAGCCTAAAAGTCCTCGTTTTTCGAGATAGTTTTCTGTTTCCAGGGCTGCTATCTTTTCTCCAATCGCCGATGATATAAACTGATTTATTGAGACATTATCAGTTTTTGCAATTTCTTTTACCATTGCGTGAATTGAATCTGGGATTCTAATACTTAGTGTACTCATTTCTTTCCTCCTTCTATTTCTTCAAGAAATTTTCCAGGGGTTAAAGCTTTTATACCAAGCTTATCTGATTCTTTGAAATCTTTAATATTATAAGTTATTATTTTATGACATCCAGAATTAATAGCTACTTCTAAAATGTGATCATCAAAATAATCACGTAAATATGGACGCCATAAATAATAAATCTTTACCTTTTCTCCAATTTTACAAATATAGTTTATAATTTCTTCAATATCACTATCATTGAAAATAGATCTATTTAAATGTCGTTTTAAGATACATTCATATTCTAAAACTAAGGATACTGAAATTGCAATTTTTATCTTTCCATCAATTATTTCTCTCAATAATTTGTA
>JAQQAK010000382.1 GCA_028527945.1 Spirochaetaceae bacterium | reverse complement strand
GGATAATATTAAAAAAAGGATGCGTACAACAATAAGAGTTCGAAGCAGATCTGCTGCGGTTGTCGGAAGTTCTATAATAATGGGTTTTCTTGTCTCAATATTTGAACTTGGATGTACCGGCCAAATATATTTTCCAACTATTACTTATCTTATACAAACTGGAGAAGCCTCTACAGGCTATACCTATCTCGCTTTATATAATGTAGCGTTTATAATTCCGCTTGCTATTGTTTTTGTTCTGGTATATTTTGGCGCGTCTTCAGAGAAAATTACTATAATATTTCAAAAACGTCTTGGTTTAATAAAAATATTGACAGGCTTTTTGTTTATCGCATTCGCTGTCCTTATGCTTATTTATTAATATTATTAAGTGAGTTTCTTGTATAATTTTCTAAGTTTTGAAAGATACACCAGTATTTATCATTTTTTTAATTTTATGTATATTTGTTTCTTAGGGAGGAATAATGAAATGTAAAGGTTCAGCCGCAATACCTGTGTTGATTGGTATTGTTTCTGTTTTGTTTTTTTCATGTGTCACAACTAAAGAAAAACCTATTGAAAAGCCAGAAGAAATTACTCCAAATAAACCAGAGCAGGTTTATTCTACTGTAGAAAAATATATAAATGACGGCAACGCTGAAGATGCTGTAAAAGAATTTGATAAAATAAAGGATGACTCTCCTGAGAGTTCAATTGCTTATGCGGGGCTTCTAATTTCTGCCGGTAAATATGATGAAGCAGAAGACAAGCTTAATTCTATTCTTTCTCAATCACCAGATAATGCTGATGCTTATTTTAATTTGGCGCTTATTTCCGGGCTTCGTGGAAATATTGATAAAGAAAAAGAACAGCTTGAGAAAGCTATTGAATGCAATCCGGCTCATTCTGAAGCTCTCGCGGTAAGAGCAAGTCTTTATTTACAGGATAAAAAACTTGATAAAGCTTCAGATTTGTATAAAAAGGCTCTTGATTCAGATGCTGATAATATAATTGCGCTTACAGGGCTGGGGACAGTTTTAATTAGGCAAGAGAAGTATAAGGAGGCAGAGCCGTATCTGGATCTTGCAGTAAAAATAGATCCTTCAGATCCTTTTACTTTCCTTGACAGAAGCAGTGTAAGGTCAGCCCTTAAAGATTACAAAGGCGCTGAAGCTGATATGAGTTCAGCTATAGAGCTTGAACCGGATTATTATTGGCATTACCTTGACCGTGGAAGGCTTAGACTTGTTAAGCTTGGAGACCGTGACGGTGCTCTTGAAGATTTTAATAAAGCCATTGAATTGAAGCCTGAAGAGTTTTATCCATATGTCTTCCGCTCAGGAATTTATAATGATATGGGCAAGCTTAAAGAAGCGGTTGCTGATTATCGTAAAATAATAAAACTAAAACCAGATTATTACTTTGTGTATTCATCTCTTGGTATAGCACTTTTTATGCTTGATGATTGGGATGGCAGTATGACGGCTTTTGAAAAGGCTTTTAAGTATGAGCCTGAGGAATATGCTTATCTTGCAATGTCCGCAGTTGCTGAACTGAAGAAAAATGAAAGCCGGGCTGACTCTATGAAATACTATAAGAAACTTAGAGATATGATTCCTGTTGGAAATATTTATTATCATTTAATGCGTTCATTTATAGAAACTGGTTATGATGCTTACGCAATAAGACTTATTCAGGATGAAGAAGACAAAAACCTTCAAAAGCGCCTTCTTTTTTATATAGCAGAACTATATAAGTCCAGAGGTATGGACTCCGCGGCTTATAATTATTTTTCAGAGATTATTGCTATTAAAAATTTAGGTTATTACGAAAGTAAAATCGCAGAACATGAGATGGAGAAAATAAATGAGTGACGCTGTTACAAATGATACTGTTAAGAGAGTAAAACTCGGAGACCGAGAAATTATTCTTATAGGTACAGCACATATATCAAAAGAGAGTACTAAACAGGTTGAAGAAATAATACGTGAAGAAAATCCAGGTCGGGTATGCATTGAAATAGATGCCGGAAGATTTAAGACCATGAGAGAAGGGCAGGACTGGAGTAAGCTCAATATTGGTAAGGTTCTTAAAAATGGTCAGGGCTTTCTTATGCTTTCAAGTCTTGTTTTATCAGCTTATCAGAGACGTCTCGGAATGGATGTTGGAACAACTCAGGGGCAGGAGATGATGATTGCTGCTGATGTGGCAGACGAGCTAGGTATTCCATATTCATTTTCTGATCGAGATATACAGACAACTCTCAGAAGAGCCTGGGTAAAGTCTGGTTTCTTTCAAAAAATGAAAATGCTTGGAGCTCTTATTGGTTCAGCGTTTTCGAATGAGAAATTATCTGAAGAAGAACTTGAAAATCTTAAAAATAATTCTGCATTGCAGACAATGATGGATGAGCTTGCTGATTATCTACCTGCTGTAAAAGAGGTTTTTATTGATGAGCGAGATCAATTTCTTGCCACAAAGATTTTTCTTGAGAAAGAAGATAAGGTTGTTGCGGTAATTGGCGCTGGTCATATGAACGGAATAGTAGAATGGCTTGAGGCTCTTCATGCCAAAGAAAAAGAGGCTGATGTCGAAACAGTTTCTACTATTCCTCCCAAAAAGAAATGGGTTAGCAAGCTTCCTTGGCTTATTACTATAGCTGTTGTTGCTCTTATAGCTTCAGGTTTTATACGTCATGGTGCTCAGCAGGGAATTAAGATGATACTTGTCTGGATTCTTGCCAATGGTACTTTTGCGGCAATTGGTTCGATAATTGCTTTAGCGCATCCTTTAACCATTATAATTTCGTTCCTTGCGGCGCCTATAACGTCTATGAATCCTACCATTGGTGTCGGAATTGTAACCGGAATAATTCAAGCCTGGATAAGAAAACCCAGGGTTCAGGATTTAGAGCAGCTAAACGATGATATTACCACCGTTAAAGGATTTTACAATAACAGACTGACAAAGGTTCTTCTCGTCTTTTTCCTTTCAAGTATAGGAAGTACTATTGGAACATTTGTCGCACTTCCTTCACTGACCGCGCTTATTGCCGGCTAATCTAATTCTACTTTTTACCAAAAATATTTTTGATACTTTCTTTCAGCCCTGAAGTGTTTTCGGGGCTGATAAAGTTTTTAAATCCCATATCAACAGCTGTTTTTGTACGGCGATCAAGATGTGCCACAGGCATAATTTCTCCGGCCAGACTTATTTCTCCGGAGCAGGCTGTATTGGCAGGCACTTGTATTCCTGTTCTTGCCGAGTAAAGTGCCAGAGCAATTGGCAGATCTATTCCTACTTCATTTACCTTGATACCACCTGCAACATTTACATAAATATCCTGATCACTGAATCTAAGCGATAGCTGTTTTTCAAGTACTGCCGCGACTCTGGAAACTCTTCTCTGATCTATTTTTTCAGAAAAGACTCTTGAAAGACCACCCTTTGCCGGAACGGTAAGAGCCTGTATTTCCATCATTAAAACTCTGGAGCCTTCATAAACAGCTGCTGTACACGTCCCTGAAGGCTGTTCTCCTTTGCGTTTTACCAAAAATAGTGATGCAGGTTCATCAACTTGATTAAGGCCGTTCTCGGCCATCTGGAATAGTCCAATCTCATCAATTGCCCCAAAACGGTTTTTGGCGGCACGGAGAAGTCTTACATCAGATGCTCCATGTTCAAAGTAGAGTACTGTATCAACCATGTGTTCAAGGACTTTAGGTCCCGCGATATTACCCTCTTTTGTAACATGGGCAACAAGAAAAAGTGGAATATCGTAAAGTTTTGAGCGGTCTATGAGTTCTGAAGAACAGAATTTTATCTGATTTACAGTTCCGGCTACCATGCCAAGTTCTGTATTAAATAAGGTTTGGACTGAGTCTGTAATTATTAAAACAGGTTTTATTCTCTCAATTTGTTTAAGGATAGAATTGATTTCTGTTTCGCAAAGAACATCTATATCTTTTTTTATACCTAATCTGTCTGCTCTCATTTTTAGTTGAGATGCAGATTCTTCTCCGGAAATATAGAGGACAGAACCCTTTTTAGCCACTGAATCGCATATTTGCAGCATTAAAGTCGATTTACCGATTCCGGGTTCTCCTCCAACAAGGACAGTCGCCCCAGACATTATTCCGCCACCAAGAACTCTGTCAACTTCAGGGATGCCTGAGCCTGTTCTCTGTCCTGCGGTTGTATCAATGCTGCTTAGCTTCTGTGCTGATTTATGTTCAGCTTTTTGAGTCTTTGATGTTTTTGAGCTGCCTTTTGCCGGCTTGATTTCTATAAAGGTGTTCCAGTTTCCGCATTCAGGACATTTTCCTAGCCATTTGGGCACAGTATGTCCGCATGATGTACATTCAAAAAAGATTTTTTCTTTAGCCATAGATTAATACTGCCTTATTTACAGGGCTGATGCAAGCAGTTGTTTTTTGTCTAAGCATAAAAAAACTCCGTGCTGAAACACGGAGTTTTGTATAAAGCTTGTTTTTTTAGAAATCTAAAAGTTCAACTTCAAATACAAGGTAGGCATTTGATGGAATTACTCCTGGATAGCCTCTTTCGCCATATCCAAGTTCTGGTGGAATTATTAAGGTTCTTTTTTCTCCCTTTGTCATTCCCATCAAGGCTTCATTCCAGCCTTCAATAACCTGACCAACTTTAAAAGTTGCAGGTTCTCCTCTATCTACTGAGCTGTCAAACTTTGTTCCATCAAGAAGGGTTCCTGTATAATGAACTGTTACAGAGGTTCCCATTTTTGGGCTTGCTCCGCCGTCTCCTTCTTTTTCAACAATATATTTAAGTCCTGATTCTGTTTCAATTGCTCCGGGCCAGTTTTTGTTGATTAAATCAGTTTCGGCTTTTCGTGCTTCTTCAAGCTTTGCTTTTGCGCGCGCGGCTGTATCTTTTACAAGCTTATCAAAACTTGCTTGATCAGCTTTGAATGCTTCTGCATCAGCTCCCTGACGAATGATTGTAACCTTTTCAATTTTATCACCCTGTTCAATTGCGTTAACAACATCCTGACCTTCAACAACATGGCCAAACACTGTGTGTTTTCCATCAAGCCATGGAGTAGGGACATGTGTTATGAAAAACTGACTTCCATTTGTACCAGGTCCGCTGTTTGCCATTGAAAGAATACCGGGCTTGTCATGTTTAAGGCTTGAATCGAATTCATCCGGAAATTTATAGCCAGGTCCACCTGTACCGTTTCCGAGAGGGTCTCCACCCTGAATCATAAAGTCTGGAATAACTCTATGAAAGGTCAGCCCATCATAAAAAGGGCCTTCACCCTTACTATTTTTTATAATTCCTTCGGCAAGTCCTACGAAATTAGTAACTGTCATAGGTGTTTTCTTGTATTCAAGCTCAAGAAGAATAGTTCCTTTGCTTGTTTTCATTTCGGCATAAAGCCCATCGCTGAGTGACATCTGCGTCTCCTTTTGTTTTTCCGTTGTATTTGTGTTAGCGGATTTTCCTGACGATGTTTTATCATCATTCTTGGCGCAGGAAATAAAAAGTATTGATATAATAATCAGCAATGCCGCTAATATTTTTCTATCTGACATCTACTTTCCTTCTATTACTCTTGTAAATATAACGCCGTCAATTTTTTCCAACTCTTCGGTTATATTCTCAGGAACAGAGCCGTCTATGTCAATAATGTTATAGGCATAATTTCCTTTATTTCTGTTTATCATGTTTGCTATGTTCAATTCTGCCTCGGCAAGAACCTTTGAAATTTGTCCAAGCATATTTGGTACGTTTTTATTTCCGACAGTTATACGTGTTTCACCATTTTTTTCCATTTCACAGTTTGGAAAATTTACAGAGTTTTTAATGTTTCCTGTTTCAAGATAATCTGTAAGCTGATTTACTGCCATAATTGCACAGTTTTCTTCTGCCTCAGGAGTAGATGCTCCAAGGTGCGGAATACAAATGATATTATCAACACCAAGAAGATCGTCTGAAGGAAAGTCTGTTACATAGCGGTCTATCTGCTCTTCTTCAATGGCCCTTTTTAGAGCTTTTGTGTTAACAAGTTCTCCTCTTGCAAAGTTAAGAAGTTTTACTCCCTTTTTCATCATTGCAATTTTATCTTCATCAATGAAATTTTTAGTAGAGTCATTTAATGGTATGTGAATTGTTATATAATCACATTGTGCGAGAAGTTTTTCCAGGCTTTCAGCTTTTTTTACGCCTCTTGATAGCCCCCATGCCGCGTCTATTGATATATATGGATCATAACCTACAACGTTCATACCAAGTGCTATAGCATCATTGGCAACCATTACACCTATTGCTCCAAGACCTATAATACCGAGAGTTTTTCCTTTTATTTCGTTTCCTGTAAAGTCAGACTTTCCCTTTTCAACAAGTTTGCCAACTTCATCACCCTTGCCTTTTAGAGTATCTGCCCATTTTGCGCCACGGATAACTTTTCTTGAAGAAATGAAAAGTCCCATTAGAACTATTTCTTTTACAGAGTTTGCGTTAGCACCCGGTGTGTTGAAAACAACAATTCCTTTTTCTGTATACTTTTCTACTGGAATATTGTTTGTTCCAGCTCCAGCTCTGGCAACTGCTTTAAGGCCGTTAGGCACTTCCATATCGTGCATTTTATAGCTTCGAAGAATTATTCCATCAACTTTGTCTTCATTTGTGTCCAGAGCGTATTTACTATAATCTAAAAGATTAAGTCCTTTTGATGAAATTTTGTTAAGAGTTTTGATATTGTACATTGATATCCCCAAAAATATTATTCTACCGGAGTAGACTGATCTTCATCAGTGTCCAGCTGATAGCTTAACATTTCATCTTCGTCAAAGATAAAATGTCCGCTTATTTTTATTCCATTTAATGCCTTATCCAGCCAAAGCGCGTCATCTGCCCACATTTTATCAAATGGAAGTCTGTCACGCTCACACCAGAATGGTTCTGCTTCATCACTTTCGGTTAATTCACCTTCGTATGCTTCTGCTGTATAGACAAAGCCTCTGAGTGAATAACCATTTTTAAAAATGAAAAACAGATCTCCAAATATTTCAGGATTTACCGGTGTTAATCCAACTTCTTCCTGACATTCTCTGACAACAGCCTCTATAGGCATTTCTCCAGGTTCAATTCTACCTCCCGGAGCATTAACCTTACCTTTTCCAAGACCTGTTTTTTTATGAATAAGGAGAACCTGTTTTTTATTTTCATCCTTTATATAGCAGATAACTGCCTGCTCGGTAAATTTCCAGCTGTCCCAATCTACTTCTTCTACTGTGTCAGGAACAACAACAGGTTCTTCCTCCTGTTTAGGCTGTTCTTCCGGCTTTTTCATCATTTTTTGCAGAAAACCTTCTTCCGGTGTGTCTTCTTCATTCGGAGGATCACATTCTGCGCACATGTTTGAATCATGATACATTATGCGGTCAAAACTGAGAGTTTTTCCGCAGGACTGACATTTTAACTTGTATGGGAAAGCTTTCTTTCTCAATATTATTGCCGCAATTATTACAATTGCGGCTCCTGGAATAAGAAGATAGTCCGGGAGTCCTTCTTTTGCCGCAACTAAAACATCAATTACATAGAATACAAAAACCAGAATAATTATTATTAAGGTTGATATTCTTTTATTCTTACATGTTTTATGGTACTTACGCTGCATAATATTAAGAAGCGCGCCTGCTAATAATACCCAAAAAATTGGATCAGTAAGTTTTTCTGCTATCATGATTTAGAAAATACCAGCTGAAAAGATGATAGTCAATGCTGTAAAACTTGTTGCAATTTTATGCATACCAGTTTATAAAATGATGAAATGGATAAAACAAAAGCTTCAAGGAATGGAATACAGAAAACAACTCCTGTTTTTTTATGGATATCCGCTTTATTTAAGCCGGGTATACTCGTAGGCTTAGGTAAAACTTTAGGATCTATTTTTTCTAAATTTTTCTTTTTACAGTTTCAGACTGTGCTTTTTCCCAAAAAAAGGCCGGTAGTAAAGGTAGATCATCTTTTGGATGAAAGCATTCCATTTGATACGTCATGGATTGGCCTTTATAATACTTTTACCGTTTTCTGGATGAAGAGTGCTGGCTGGCTGCTTAAAAAATTTGGACGTAAGGCTGCTGCTGATGTTGCCGAGTTTACAAACGAAATGGCTCTTTTGTATAATGCCGCTGGTTCTGTTTATGAGAAATGTCAATCTACTACAAATCGTCCGGGAATAAGGGCTAACTTTCATTTTATAATAATTCATACCTTTGATCCGCATCTTCATTGTGTTCCAAGTCTTCATGTTATGGTTTGTTCATATACCGCATTTAAAGTTACAGAAATTATTAAAAAACACGCGGATAATCCTGAAGATTATATGGCTGAAATTGATTGGGTTTTTGAAAATTCACTAGCAATTATAGAATCTGTACTTCTTGTTAAACAGCATAGTGTAAATTGTGTTCCTGCTGGTTATTATATGAATTCTGTCTTGTTCCCGAATTTTAAAGATCATTGGGCAGAACGTTATCTTGATGGAATGTTTAAGAATGACAGTAAAG
This sequence comes from Spirochaetaceae bacterium, assembly GCA_028527945.1. Classification (GTDB taxonomy): domain Bacteria; phylum Spirochaetota; class Spirochaetia; order UBA9216; family UBA9216; genus Thalassospirochaeta. The sequence continues at coordinate 15,895 of JAQQAK010000382.1, read as the reverse complement.
GTGTTGAAAAAGTTTCTGAAGTAAGGTCGTATATGACCCAATTATATGATATGTTTATTAAAGAAAATTCTGAAGGAAAAGAACGTGATAAGGTTCTTCTTGATTTTCTTGAAAACTATAAAAGTTTAAAATAAACGGCATTATATATTTCAGAAGTAGATTCTTATGAATTAATAAAAGAACTTTTTTTATAAAATTCTTTATTTCTGTAAAATCTTAAAGCATGGAGAAAAAAGTTGGCTGAATCTAAAAGAAATCCAGAAACAGAACGATTTTTAAAGAGTCTTGGTTTTCCGGTTGTAAATGTCCATAATTCCAATAATCATCATGATTTTACAAGACCTTCAAGACGTATTCTTGTTATTGGGCCTATGGGTTCCGGTAAGACTGAGTTTTCAGCCAGAGTCTGGAGAGATTCACGAATTGCACTTACAAAATCAGAGGAGGTCGCGGACCTTACTACAACTGATGGAGCAGATCGCCGCCGTGTTTTTTTTGTCCGTTCTGCAATGGATGCAGCCAGGTTTCCTGAATATCCTGAAGATGCTCTTGCTTATCGTGGAGGATATGAACGCTGTGGTGGTAATATTGCCGCAATTAACGATTCTTTTGAGCTTGAAGAATTAATTGAGAAGAATCTTGAGGTTGGTACCTGGATTATAGATGAAGCGTCTTTTTATGATGAGAGAATTGCCTATGTCGTTAATCGGTATTCTGAGCAGTATGGAATGAATTTTATCTTTCCGACCCTCATTCTTAATTTCAGGCGTGATATTTTTAACGCTGCTGCCCGGTTTCTCTTAAATGTTTCTACTGATGTTTTTACTCTTACTGCTTATTGTGAACATAATGACTGTATAGCTGATTCTTTTTATACATATAGATATTATATTGTTGATGGCAAGGAGTGTCCGGCGCTTTATTTTGATCCTCTTATAGTTATTGGTGGAGATACTGTCAAATATAATCCTATAGAGCCGAATTACTGTACACGCTGTGATGAGCATCACTATCTTCCCGGAAAAGATTACACTTTTCTTGTTTTAAAACCGCTTGGAGAAGAAGCCTCTAAGGGGAATATTGATCCGTTAAAGCAGGAACTGTATTCTATAAAAAACGAGATAGAGCGTTCCAGATTATATCAGGTTTTAAAGGAAGTTTTTCTTGATGCCGAACCCAGCCTTCCAATTTGTATGAATTCATTAAGGGTTCCATGTATTGCAGAGAAGGCTTTAATGTATTTATTTGCGGAAGAGAACCTCTTGGCAGAAGACCAACTCAAGCGTCTTGCTGAAGAGCTTGAGTTGAATATTGATTATATATCAAAGACGCTTGAGGCAAACAGACGTCCTGTCAATTTTGAACAATTGGATTTATTTGGGTAGAAGTTTATCTCCCAATTTTATGTTTTTATAAAGTCCCTGCAAAATTGGCTTTTGCAGGGGATGTCTAATTAATAATCCATTTCCCACCAGGTAATGTCATCATTGCATGGTATGCGGCACCAAGAATGTCAATGTCATTATCACCATCTATGTCAAGAGCATAGACCGAATAGGCTCCATCAAAATTGGTATCAATAGTGTTTTTTGTTGGTTATTTTGTTGTAAATTTAAAAGTTTTACTCCAACTACTCCAGTTGGGATCTATATAAGACTTAAATTTCCAGTAATAAGTTGTGTTATTTGTAAGACTTGTACTTAATTGGTATTGTGATGATGTTAATCTTGAAGAACTATAAATTTTTGTACTACTAAAATCTTCTGAAGTATTTATTACTAATGAATAATAACTTGCTCCATCAATATCTTCCCAGTTGAGAAGATGTTGATGTATAGATATTGGCTCCGTTAGCAGGTGTTATTGTTATCTCTGTTACAGAAAAGTTCCATGTTTCGCTCCAACTGCTGCTCCATTCATTGGTTGTTGAATCATACGCTTTAGCTCTCCAGTAATAAGTATTAAAATCTGTAAGATAACCTGTTGGTATGTAGCAGGAGTTGGAAGAGTATGAATTCTTTTCAAAAACAATATTAGAAAAACTTATAGTTGTTGAAATTTGAATCCAGTAAGTTGTTACTCTGTCATCGTCCATGGCGGTAATAACTAGTGTAGGATTTATTATTTCAATCTTTTCCGCATCTTCAGGTGATGACAGGCTTATCTCATCTACATCATAATAGCTGCCAAGCCCGTCTCCATCTTCATCAATAGATTCTGTTCCTATATAGCTTGCTGCTTCAGGGTCTACCGGGTTATCCAAATCGTATTGGCATGAGATGACGTTACTCATGAGCAATGTAACTAAAATAACTATAATCCTTTTTTTATATATTCTTTTTTTCATTTTAAAGCTCTAATCTTGCCCGCTTAGCAGAAAGTTCAATAATCTCTTTTTTCCAGTTGGACACCTGATAGTTTTTTTTGGGTGCCCATAAGAGAGTCAATGCCCCCACTCCTGCGGTTCCTACGCCTACCCATTCCATTTTGGAATATTTTTCGAGAGTTTCTCTACTTGCTACTGCAGCAGATGTTGTCGTTGCTGTACTATATGTTTTTAGTTCAGAGATACTAAGAGCATAGCATATTCCTGTGAGAGCTGCTCCCGCTATAACAGAGCTTATTCCTAACACTCGTGAAACATTTCCAGCTATCTGTCGGCTTTGTTCTTTGTCTGTTATTGCATCAAGCTCATCAATTCTCTGTTCCAATGCTGTAATGTAAACTTCTCGCATTTCTTTTTCTAATTCAGGAAAATCTGATTTATAATTTCTAATATTTTCATAGATCCTTTCTGCTTCTCCAAAATATAAATCAGAAGGAACTCCGCCTACTGGTGCTCTGTTTTCTTTGTTGTGTACTTTTTGGGAGATTTTAGCTATTTGTATAGAAAGACTTGTTCTTGTTTTTTCTTTATTCTCTTTATCAATTTTTTCTTTGTATTGATCAGTATATTCAAGAATTGGATTTAATTTATATGTTTGACCTTTCTCTATAGAAAAATCTGTTTCAAATGGTTTGTAGTTTGTGCTTGTTAATTGAAACTTGTAATTTCCTGTTGTAAGTTTTTTGTCTCCTGTTCCTGATAAGGGAATTTCTATATTATCCTGAAGTAATACACCTTCAGCGTCTTGTCCCAGAATATAGTGTAAGTTTCCGAATGGTGATGGATAGGCTTCAACAGTCAAGGTTTTACTATCTTCTATTGTTATTTTATTTTCCCAAACACTGTCCGGTCCTTGTAACGATAAAATATGTTCTCCTGAATCTATATCTTTAAAAAGTCCGCTGGAAAGTTTTCCCAGACTTTTTCCGTCTATAAACACTTCCATATTTTTTTCAGGGCATTTTATAAATAACCGGCCTTTTTTTACAGAAAGTAAGAGTTTTATTTCTTTAAGATCAGAAGAAGTTAACTTAATTGCAGTTTCACCTGAAAGATTTCCCTTTTTAGCTGTAATCTGATTTGTTCCTAAAGGCACTTTGCTAATAACAAGCGGGCTTTTCCCTTTTAGCATACCATTAACAAAAATTTCTGCGTCGTTAGGTATGGTTTCTATAAAAATCTCGCCAAAAGCATCAGCTATTACTTGAGAACTTCCTTCTGAATAAGTTAGTCCTGCAAGTTTGTAGGCCAAAAGGTTTATTCCGTTGTCTGTCATGTCTGAAAGACTTTTTTCAGATACAGAGTCTGCGTTAACATTGCTTCCAGACTCAACATTGATTATTTTTGCGTTAGCAATGTAACGCTCTCCTACGTTGGAGAGTTCTCCAATAATAATTAATTCAGCAGAAAGAAGTTTTCCTACTTCAACGGCACAGGCATCGTCTGTACATCCGGAAAGCGAGTAGGCTTGGGCTTCAAGGATATTTTTCATCTGATTTTGTTCAATTATCTGATAGACTCCGGTTTTAACCAAAGCAGTTTCAAACAGGCTAGTTAAAACTTTAGCTTCTGATTCGGATACCCCGACTGCAGAAAAAGGCAGAACCGCGACTCTATAGTTTTGCTGCGCGAATAAATTTGTCGCAAACAAAGATAGAACAGCAAGCATCACGAAAAGTTTATTTTTCATTGTATTCCCCGGTATTTAATTGCTTTCAATAATATCATAACACTTGGAATGGATTCAAGGATTTGGATTTTTTCATATAATTTTTTTATTGTTAAAAAAAATATATTAAAAAAATGTTTGGAATATGCACTATTGTCATTTATAATTTTTGTTATTAAAAAGAAAATTTGTAATCTGTTCAACTTATAAAAATCAACTTGCTACCGCAAATTTTTTTCAAAACCTTTTTTTGAAAAATTTTTTATGAGGAGAAGAAAATGAAAAAATCCATTCTTTTACTTATTGCGTTTATTTTTGTGTTTAGTTTTATTTCTGTAGGTATTTTTGCTTCAGGGGGGCAAGAAAAGACGTCTGATGATGGTCCTGTTAAGCTGGTAGTATCTTCAAGATTGTATTCCCAGCCTGGAGAACAGCAGTTTCTTATTGATGAAATCTTTCCTGATTTTGAAGCCGAAAATAATTGTGTTGTAATGTTTGAGATTCTTGAGGATGAACCCCTTCTTAAAAGAGCAAAATTTCAGAAAGAATCAGAACGTATTAATACTGATGTCGTTATTGCGCATGCTGGTATGATGTCTGACTGGATTGACAATGATTATGTTATGCCTCTGCCTGTAGAGCAGTGGACTGACAGAACTTTTTCCAAGGCTTTTAGAGGAAGTACCACAAAGGATGGTAAAACATATTTTGCTCCTGTAGGTGGAGATGTATATTTGATGCTCGCCAATAAAAAAGCTTTACCATATCTGCCTGAAGGCGCTGATATAAATAATATTACCTGGGAAGAATATATTGACTGGGCTGTGAATATTGCCTCAGGCGAGGGGGAAGGAAAATGTGCTGTTACTGGAGTCCCTCAGAAATCTTTGATTTATATGTATGGAGGAATGTTTCTTTCATACGGCGGAGAATTTCCTGTAATAAACAGTCCCGGAGCAATGGAGGCCTGGAGTCTTCTTGCAAAAATGAAAGATGCTTATACTCCAACTGTAAACACATATGAAAATGTTTCTTCTCCAATGAAGAGCGGCGAAGCCTGGTTAACTGTTGCTCATATGGTCAGATGTGGCGAGGTTTATAAATCAAACCCGTCAGGATATGTTCTTGCTCCTGCACCAAAAGGCCCTGAAGGTATTGGTTCAATTGCAGGAGCCAGCGGCTTTGCTGTCGTTAACGGTGCTCCAAATGAAGAACTTGCTATCAAATTTGTTAAATATATGACAGATCCCGAGGTGGCTGTAACTATAGCAAGAGGTACTGGCGGTTTTATTCCACCAATAGATGAGGCTATTGAAAAACTTGGTGATTCTACAGAGGATGAAATTATTGCTCAGGGAATAAACGTTCTTAAAAATGGTGTTGTTGCCGGGGTTCCTTCAAGTGAGTATACATCATGGGGCGCTGTAAAACAGGTTTATGATGATGCCTTTCAGGAGCTTATACTGAAAAAGGGGGCTATTGATAAAACCTATCTGGATGAAGCTCAAGCCCGAATTGATGCTCTAAAAAAATAAAAAATTGAGGCCCCGTTTTTCGGGGCTTTCTAATTTCCATGATTTAATATAATTGGAGGAATTCATGGATAATCCAACTGGAGTTCTCAGCCGTGAGCAGAAAAAGAAAATTATTCCATATCTTCTTATAGCTCCGGTTGTTATATATTATATCTTATTCTGGCTTCTTCCTGTTGTGAGGGCTATTAGCGGAAGCTTTATGAGTGCTCCGGCAGATGAAGGCGGTGTTTTTACCTTTGGAAACTATACCGCTTTGTTTAAAGATCCTGTATTTTATCAGGCTTTGTTCAATACTGCGTTTATTGTGTTAATTAGTGTCACTTTGGAATTTGTTCTGGCCTTTGGGCTGGCTTTACTAATAAATATGAAATTTCATGGGTCTGGAATGTTTTTATTCCTGGCTCTTATTCCTATGTCGCTTCCGGCTGTTGCTGTCGGAGCAATGTGGACAAGCGGGCTCTCCACGTACGGATGGCTTAATTCTTTTCTTATCAGAATTGGAATACTAAATGCCGCTGATAAAATTATTTTTCTTGGCGGTGGGCATTTTGCCAAGATGTTTCTGATTATAATAGTTGACGCATGGCAGGTTATACCATCTGTAATGGTAATCCTTTTATCAGGAATGCAGGCTTTACAACCTGAAATGATGGAGGCAGGCTATGTTTTTGGTGGAAGTAGATTCAAGGTTCTTCGAAAGATAACCATACCGCTTCTCAAACCGACAATAACTACTGCTATGATCTTAAGAATAATTGCGGCTATCCAGATTTGGCTGATTATAGTCATGCTGTTTGGATATAATCGCCTCCCTGTTTTGCTTGAACAGATTGTCCTTAATGTAGATAAATACACCGGATCAGAAGCATTTTTCCGTAAGGGAATGGCTCTTTCTGTTGTCGTTTCTCTGATAGTCTCCTGCGTTTCTTTTCTTTATCTAAAGGTTTCCGGCGCTTTTGATGAGCCAGCAGGAAAGGGGGTGTAGAATGGGTTCTATCAGACGTGGTGTTTTTAGATCGGTTAGAAAAACCACTTTGTACATAGTTGTTGCTGGTATTGCAATGGCTTTAATCTTTCCAATGTTTTTCCTTTTTACATTTTCTCTTATGTCAGATTATGAGAGTTATTCAGAATGGCCAAAACCTCTTTTGCCAAGAATTAAAGTTGAGTTCAGGCTAACTCCTATAGAGAGCGTAGATGGTTCTTATAAAATGGAAATATGGAATAATTCTGAAAAAGGATTTACTCCATTTGGGCCAGAAGAAAATACAAGAGCAAATAAGTCTCTTCGAAAACTCTCAAATTTTATAAGGAACTATTCAAACTGTTTTATATCAGAAAAAGAGCTTTCTGAAATTATGGATAGTGTTGATCAGAATGGGGCTGAAACTTTTATTCTGAAAAAAAAGGTTTTTAATAATTATACCAGATTCTTTACTCTCTATTCAGGAGCCGCTCAGTCTGTTCTTAATAGTCTGGCAACGGCAGCCATGACTGTGTTTCTCAGTTTGTCAATTGGCGGGCTTGCAGGTTATGCTTTTGCCCGTTATATCTTCAAAGGAAAGAATGTGCTTAAGTTGAGTGTTTTATTTGTGAGAATGTTTCCTCCGGTAGCAATTGCTCTGCCTATGGTGATTATTCTTGGAAAAATTGGACTTTATGATAAACCTGTAGGTCTTAGTTTGATCTACTCTGTTAATCAGGTTTCTTTAAGTATCTGGATAACCGCGAGTGTTTTTATGGGCATTCCTGAATCTCTTGAAGAGGCTTCTCAGGTTTTTGGAGCAAGTAAGATAGGCGCCTTTTTTAGGATAACCCTTCCGCTTGCAGTTCCGGGACTGGCAGCCTGTGCAATGTATTCATTTATTTATTCCTGGAATGAGGTCATTAACGCTCTTATTCTTACCCAGTTTAATCCCACTTTTCCAGTTGTTGTTTATCGTTCTCTGCTTGGAGCAAATGCTCAGGTTCATCTTATCGCCGCTGGATCAGTTGCGCAGGCTCTGCCTGCTATCATATTTACCCTTTTTATCAGGAAGTACATTCTTCAGATGTGGGGTGGAGTCAAAGTTTAATACTAAAAGCATATTTGTATGCTGTTAGTGTTCTTAAGTTTAGAAGAGCAAACTTAGCAATTATAATTGCCATTTATGGCAATGTTTATTTGTAGGAGAAAAAATGCCAGTACTTGAATTAAAAGATATAGCTAAACAATATAATAAAAGGGTCTGGGGTGTTCAGGGAATGAGTCTGGATGTCGAGGATAAGGAGTTTATTGTCTTTCTTGGGCCTTCCGGCTGCGGCAAGACTACCTGTATGAGAATGATTGCCGGTCTTGAAGAAACAACAAGGGGTAGTATCATTCTTCAGGGTAAGGATATTACAGATCTTCCACCCCGTGACCGTGGAATTTCTATGGTATTTCAGAATTACGCGATTTGGCCGCATATGACTGTATACGATAATATTGCTTTTGCCTTGAAGCTCAAAAAACTGCCATCTTCAGAAATAAAGAGCCGTGTAGAAGAGGTTGCTGATATGGTTAAGATTGGTACAATGCTGAGTCGTTTTCCCGGTCAGATGTCCGGGGGGCAGCAGCAGAGGGTCGCGCTTGCCAGAGCTCTTGCAGTTCGGCCTAAACTTTTTTTGATGGATGAACCACTTTCCAATCTTGATGCCAAACTCAGAGTTATAATGCGCACAGAACTGAAGGCCATTCATCAGCGAACAGAAGCTACAAGTATTTTTGTTACACATGATCAGTCTGAGGCTATGAGCATGGCTGATCGTATTGTAATAATGAAAGACGGTGAGATTGTTCAGGTAGGAACCCCTGAGGATGTTTATTTCAGATCCGCGGATATTTTTGTTGCGGGTTTTATAGGCACCCCGCCTACAAACTTCTTTTATGTTGATGTTAAAAAAGAAAATGGCTGTACCATTCTTGATCATGAATTTTTTAAAGCTGAACTTGGCAAAGAAGATTCAGACAGGCTTTCTGGTTATGAAGAAATTGTTCTTGGAGTTAGGCCAGAAGATTTTATTTTAAATAAGGAAGGTAATGGAATTCTTAAATCTCAGGTTCTTGTTGTAGAACCTCAGGGGGCTCATCAGGTTGTTGCGTTGGAGGTTGAAGGTAATATTATAAAAACACTGGTTCCTTCAGATCATAGTTTGCGGCCTGGAGATAATATTTCATTTGATTTTGATATGCGTCATTTACATTTTTTTGATAAGCAAACTGAGAAGAGAATTTCATAGAAAATGAATCTTCAAAAGGTCTTAATTGCTCATTATCGAGTAGGTTGGACTGACGGGGTTTCTCTGGAAATCGATAAGAGAAAAACAATTCTTGAAGAAATGGGGTTTCAGGTTATTTTACTTGCTGGGTCAGGGAGCCGTGGCGCAAATTATATTATTGACGAACTTGATTTTGAAAGGAATGAAATTAAATGTATTGCAGCTGGCTCTTTTATCAATTCATCGCAAAATTGTAATAAAAAGGTAGATGAACAGGAACTTTCTGCGCGTATCGAAGAAATAGCGTCAATAATAGAAGAAAAACTCTTTGAAGTAATTCAAAGAGAGCAGCCTGTTTTTATATTTACTCATAATATTTTTTCTCATGGAAGGCATATTGCCGCGGCAAAGGCATTTGCTTCTATCTTAAAGAAAACTGGAATAAAATCACTTACAACTCATCATGATTTTTACTGGGAACGTGATGATTTTAAAACTCCATCTTGTTTCTGGGTACAAAATTACCTAAATGATTATGTTCCGCCAAGGCTTCCGGGGATGAAACATGCTGTAATCAATTCTATTGCTGCAAAAAGACTTGAAGCTGAAAGAGGCATTGTGCCTTTCATCTTTCCTGATACTCTCAATTTTTCTCAGCCTGTGTGGAAAAAAGACGAATATAACAGCAGTTTTCTAAACGATTTTGATTTGAGAGAAGATGATATTATTATTCTTCAAGCAACTCGTATTGTGAGGCGTAAGGGGATTGAGCTTGTTCCGCCTGTTATAAAGGCTTTGAATTCTAATAATTTTCTGGAAAAACTTAGGGGCAGCCAGCTCTATAATGGCAAAACTGTAACAGAAGCCAGCCGGGTTGTATTTGTTCTTGCCGGATATGCTGAGCATGAGGCTGAACCGTATAGATTACAGCTTGAAAAACAAATGGAAGAACTTTGCATAGAATATCGTTTTCTATATCCGTGGATTGGGTCTGATCGCAAGGAGGTTAAGGGGAGAAAGGTCTATTCATTGTTTGATACCTATCCATATGCTGATTTTATTTCTTATCCAAGTTTGTATGAAGGCTGGGGTAATCAATTCCTTGAAGCAGTTTTTTCTAAAACACCAATAATGATTTATGAGTATCCTGTCTATAAAGCAGATATAAAGGAGGCTGGATATCGTGTTGTCTCTATGGGAAGCAGTGCGGAACGCGGCGAGAATGGTTTATATTCTATGCCTTTTAAAGACATAGAAAGATGTGCTGAAGAAGTTTTTTCATGGTTGATTGATGAAAAAACTAATGAGCGGCTTGTCAGTAATTTTATGATTGCCGAGAAGAATAATTCGTACAAGGCCCTACGAAGATTGATAAAAGAGGGGATGAAACATTATGCGGATTTATGAATCTGAAACAGTGAACTGTAGTTTAAAATCTCAAAAAGGACATATTTTTAAACATGATGATATAAAGCATATATATATCTGCCCAGAAGTTTTTGAGCTTATAATTGAAGGAGCAGTTAAGATTTTATGGCCTAATCGTGAAGGTGAAAGTTTTTATATAAAAGATGTCTTTCCGCTCCTTCAAAGTAAAAATCTTGTTAATGAAGGTCTTTCAATTGGCTGGCCTGCCACCTCTATGTGTCAGGGTATTATGTTTTTTTCAGAATACAAAAGCGAAGCTCCTTCCAGCTTTCTTTTTCATGCTATTGATGACTGCGGCGGGCGTTATAGAGAAATTCGGCTTTTAGCTGATGATTGTAATAAACTTCGTATCAGATTTTCCGGTAAGCAGTGTCGTTGGGAGTTTGTTGAAAGAAGTCGTTCAGTAGCTTTTGACTGTGCCAAGAATAAAAAACTGGCTGAGCAGTCTTTTATGTTTCAAGTTGGGTTTAAAGATTCTGAAGGAACGTCTATCCCTGATACCAATTTTGGAATTTTACCTGATCTTGCTAAACGTTTTTCTCAGATTGTTGGTAAAAATACAAGTTCTGAAAAACCTTCAATAATACATCTTTTTGGTTATGGGGCCGGGCATGATGTGGGATATCCTGATTATACTCCAGCGGATGATCTTGGAGGCTCAGATGGACTGTGTAAAGCTGCTGATGAAATTCATGAAAAAAGGTTTCTATTATCCTGCTATCTAAACGCAAGACTCGTTCAGGTTGAACTTATTGAAAAGTTTCCTGAACTGATGTCTTCTCGTTGTGTTACCGCGGACGGAACTTATGTCATAGAAAGATATGGTAATCATGAGTTTTTTGTTATGAATCCTTGCTCTGCGATCTGGGAGGAATATCTTTTTGAGCAGGCTATAATGCTTAAATCCTGTGGTGCTGATGCTGTACAGCTTGATCAGGTTGCCGGGCGTGCTCCGGCTGTTTCGGTCGGAGAAGAATGGGGGAGAGGTTATAAGGCCCTCATAAATAGACTGCACGCAGAAGGATTGAAGGTCTGGATTCAGGGTGTTTCTGATTATTATCCTGCAGACTGGTTTGAAATGACTTACAGAGAACTAAGTATTCTTCCTGGCGGAGTTTTAAGGGGCGGTACCCCATTTGGAAAAACAGATCTATGTCTGTTAAAGGCGTTAATGCCTGATGATGAAAAAGATCGCTGCTTTATTGTTCCTCTAAAAAAGGCTCCGCTGATAAAAGATTCTGGCTTATCAATTATAGTAGATCTTCTAACTATGGATGGGAGCCCTCCCTTTTATGGAAAAGATTACCTTGATAAACTGTCCAGCCTTATTTAAAATTATTTTGAAAGATCTTGTAAATAGGCCTTTCTGCTTGTTAATAAGTTTGGGCTTTAGTGGCCTTTGCACTGGAAAAGTTTATAATAATTTCAGATAATGGGAATACAATATAAGGACAATTTTGGAGATTTCTATGCATATTACGGATATAATCCATAAAAAGAGAAGTGGAAAGGTTCTTTCCAAAGAAGAAATTGATTTTTTTATAAACGGTTATGTTGATGGAAGTATTCCTGATTATCAGGTATCAGCTCTTCTTATGGCTATCTGGTTTAATGGAATGAACGCGCAGGAGACTACGGATCTTACACTTTCAATGGTTGCCTCTGGAGATACTGTAGATCTTTCAGGTATAAGCGGTATAAAGGTCGACAAGCATTCAACCGGTGGTGTAGCAGATACTACTACGCTTGTTGCGGCTCCTCTTGTTGCTGCGTGTGGAGGCCGTGTCGCAAAAATGTCAGGTCGCGGACTTGGGCATACCGGCGGAACTCTTGATAAACTTGAGTCAATTCCGGGCTTATCAATTGAGCAGCCTATGGATGTTTTTCAGAAATTTGTTAATACGATAGGTGTTTCTGTCATTGGGCAGACAGGTAATCTTGTTCCTGCTGATAAAAAGCTCTATGCTTTGCGGGATGTTACAGAGACCGTAGATAATCTGTCGCTTATTGCAGCGTCTATAATGAGTAAGAAGATTGCTTCTGGTGCTGACGCTATTGTTCTTGATGTTAAAACCGGTTCCGGCGCGTTTATGAAAACAGTAGATGATTCTATTGCTCTTGCAAAGGCTATGGTTGATATTGGAAACCTTGCCGGACGCAGAACTGTTGCTCTTGTTACAGATATGAACCAGCCTCTTGGTAATGCTGTTGGAAATGCTCTTGAGGTTCAGGAAGCTATAGAGATTCTTCAGGGAGGGCATCCCGGAGATTTACGTGATGTTATTTTTGCGCTTTCATCATGGATGTTGATGGTTTCTGATTTGGCCGAAAATGAAGATGAAGCAATGGAAAAACTTGAAAAATCTCTTTCTTCAGGCGCTGCTCTAAAGGTTTTCTCTGAAATGATTAAGGCTCAGGGTGGAGATCCTCTTGTTTGTGAAGATACAGGACGGCTTGCTAAAGCAAAAAATCTTATTTCTGTAAAGGCTGATAAAAACGGCTGGATTACAGAAATGGAGAATGCTGAAATAGGTCTTTCTGCTATGCTTCTTGGCGCGGGACGCCAAACCAAAGAAGATGTAATAGATCCTGCTGTAGGCCTCTGGATGAAAAAACGTTTGGGAGACGAGGTTAAGGCAGGAGATGAGCTTGCTGTTTTTCATGTTAATGATGATAAAAACCTTGAAGAAGCTGTTAACCGTTTTAAAGCTGCTGTAAAGATTGGAAGTTCAAAAGCTGAAGAGAAAAAACTAATATACAAGATTGTAGAATAAACATTGGGGGCTCTTAAATAGAGTCCCTTTTTTTAGCGTAAGATTATTCATTGGTAGGTAAAGAAGGGTCCTCTTCTATGATTATTGTTTTAATAAATTATATGTCAGGTATAATACCGCAAGGGCATCATCATAATCCCTTTCTTTTACAGGCATTTTTATTATTGATTTTTTTAGATGAATCAATTTTGTGTCAATTTCAGAATCTTTCAAAAGCTCTATGCAGCGTTTGCATACTGTTTCTGTCTCATCGTTACTGAGCCAGTTTACAAAATCATCTCTGCTCTCGAGAAATCCTTGAACATCTCTTGCCTCATCAAGAAAATCATTTATTCCTTCACCTTTTTTAAGATTACGTTTCTTATAAAATTCATCTAATCCCGGAGTGAACCCCAAAATGTCAGCATAGAGGCTGTAAATTACCTGTCTGAAGGTTTTATTTTCATTAAGAATATCCGGAGAAAAGATGTGCTCAAGGTATTCTCCTTCTGTATCAACATTTTTTAGAGCCACTATGTAATTCATTTTGTTCCATATGCCTTGAGCATCTACAGCCTGCCTTTTTATTTCATCAGCTTGTCTGGAACCTCCAATACGACTGAGAGATTTAGCCGCGTTGGATCTTATCTCCGGATTTTTATCAAATAATAATTTTTCCAGCAGTTTTTCTGATTCAGGCGACGGATGCGCTCCAAGGGCGAAAATTGCTTCAATGCGATATATGGCTGATGGGTTTTCTGCTTCTTTTAGCAGATCCGGTAAGATTTTTTTTCGAGGAAAGTTGAACAAAGATTTTATTATCTCTCCCTTGTCTCCGGAATATGGGTTTGCCATTATGGAATGTAGTTCTTCTGTTGTCAGTGCGTTATCTGTTTTTCCGATATGCATAAGAATTGTTCTGCGGTTTACCGGATCCTTTTCTTTTTCAAGACGGCCTATCAATCTGAAAGACTGAAGGTTTGTCGGAGAAAATAATATTCCAATTACTTCACGTTTAGAGCGGCTTTCAGGTTCTGCCAGTTTCAATGTCAAAAATATTGATAGAACAGCAATTAGAACCGCAGAAAAGAAGGTTAAACTGTAAATATTGGCTGTATGAATATTTGCTTTTGAAAGATTGTCTGCTAAGAGACCTCCTCCTGTCCCAACTGCTATAGAGATTAAAGCTATGACAAAATTTATCATTGCGTTATAGCTTACAATATCTTTTTCCGGCAGGTTTCTGACAAGAATTCTTCCTACTAACATGTCATTTGAATATATAAAAAAGCCTGTACATAGGGCTAAAGGCAGTATTATATATTTGGGTGTTTCTGCCGGTAAAAAGACCCATATTAAAAAACAGGCTGCTGACGCAAGAAAGCTGACAAACAAAAGAGGCTTGCTTCCAAGTCTGTCCGCGAAAGATTTTGTATATAGTCCAGCAAAGATTGTGGAACCTGAAATTACCAGAGAATAGAGGAAGATCATGCTTGTTGAAAAGTGAGCTTCACGCCTTAAAAAAGGTATAATAAAACTAAACAATATTATTAAACTGACATTTGCCCAGCTTATGAAGATTGCTGGTCTTAATTCTTTTTCCTTCATAGCTGAGACAAAGGTTTTCCAGATATTATTCCCTTTTTTGTATGTTACAGTTTCTCGGCATGGAACTTTATTTATATTTATTGCAGCAAGAGTATTAAAAATAAGTCCTACGTATTGAAGAAGTAGAATTCCTGCCGCGCCGGAGAACTTTTCAATGGATGTCATTATAAAGCTTGCTACTTTAGAAAGTGATACTGTAACCTGGAAATTTATTGATGCTTTTCCAACTATTTCACCACGGTTGCGTGAGTTTGAAAGCATTTTGATTATTGGCTGATAAAGAGACGCTCCTATAATTCTTGTACCGCAAAAAAGAGAGTAGGTTATCATTATAATCATTACTGCTGTATTACCTGTAACAAACCATAATAATGAATATAAAAGACAAAGCAGTCCACGCGTTAGCCATGCCCAGAAGTAGAGTTTTGAAAAATTGGCACCGGCAAATATTTTGGGAACTAAAAGAAGAAGTACTCCTGACACATATAAGGTTGATGACAAGTATCCAAGTTGAACATTATTTGCACCAAAGTAGATTGCAAGAAGAGAAATTGACGCGTCTCCCAAGAAATTAAAACCACTACCATTAAATCTTTGATGTTTTGAAAGATATTTTATTCCTGTTTCTTTTTCTTTTTGTGACAGAAATTGAGTCGATTTCATGTTTGATATTTTATATGTTCTAACCTATTTTGTCAGTCAGCGTTTAAAATATATTATGTGCCCAGTAAAATAAAATGCACGTAAAAAACTAAAAAATACAGTCCCATGGCTAATTGCTATAAAAAGTTTGAAAAAACAAAAAAAATAACAGGAAAATCACTGAGCAAAATAAGCTTATCATGGAAAAGGCCTGCAAGCATTCACATTCTACTTTGGAAGAAAGGTTGAGATTGTAATATTGTCACAACGGAATAAATGAAAAATATTATTGGAATTATAAGACGTTTTATTCCTAAAGGTTCTGGTTTAGGAAATATCGAACTATCAGGAATATGTAAGATACAAAATTGGATGAACACATATCCGAGAAAAATACTTGGAGGTGATAAGCTTCTTGAAGCTTCATGTAAACAAATGGGAACTATTTTTAAAATCTCTGCCTTTTGGGAGGTCGCAACATGAGTTAAAATAATTATTTCATTTTACAGGGCACCATTTTATATCAAATTTTAACATTTGTTAAAGAAAACTATTTTTATAGTGTATAAATTTTTATTATTTAATATTCAACAAAGGAGAAGATTTAATGAAAATAAACATTAAGAAATCATTA
>JAQQAK010000381.1 GCA_028527945.1 Spirochaetaceae bacterium | reverse complement strand
CTCTTGAAGATTTAACCTTTGAAATTTTTATGATTGAAGAGGTTCTTTCATCAATGAAAAAATCATTGAACGATAATTATTTAAGAATCACTCGAAGTATAGCTGAAACAGTAAATACAAATTCTATGAATCATGAAAAATTGATAAGACTCGCCTACAAAGTTGGTGTTGATGAAATACACATTGCAGATAACAATGGTGTTTTTATTGATAGCACTATTTCTGAATTTATTGGTTTGGATTCTCGTTCTAAAGAACTAACTCGTCCTTTTGTAAAACTTCTTGATAAGCCAGGTTCTGAAATTGTTCAGGATGCATATATGCGTGATTCTGACAAAAAAATGTTTCAATATATTGGTGTATCACTTGGTCTTAGAAAGGGTTTTCTTTTGGTTGGAATGCATCCAAAAGAGCTGCAAAATATACTTGAAAACTCAAATATTCAATTTATTATTGATCATTTTCATTATGCTGAGAATGGATATTCTTATATTCTTGATCCTGTTAAACAGATTTGTACTCATCATGTTAACCATGATCTTATCGGGCTTGATATGTCTGAACTCGATTTCGCTCATAAAATTTTTGAAATTGAAAATGGTTCATTTACCTACAACTGGAAAGGAAATGAAATATTTACTACGTTTAATACAACTCCCGCTGGTGTCATTGTTGCGGCTGTTCCTACCTCAACATATTTAAATGAATTAATTCCAATTCGTAATGCTATGTTTATTACCTCGTTGTTATCTTTAATAATTACTATAGTAATTCTTTCTTTGATAACAAGAATAGCAATAGCCCCTCTGCATAAAATAAATGCTTCATTGACTCAAATTGCGTCAGGTGAAGCTGATCTTACTCAGAGGATTGATATAAATAGTAAGGATGAAATAGGCAATGTTGCTTCTAATTTTAATAAATTTATGGAAAAACAGCAGCATCTGATATCTGGAATACAGGAAGTTGTAGAGCAAACTGGTGGCATAAAAAATAGTATAATGCAGAATACTCAAAGTACAGCAGGTGCTATAAGTCAAATAAAAGATGTTGTTAATAATGTTGAATCTAAAATTAACAGTATGAATGATAATGTTGATGACAATGCTACTGCCATGGTTGAGATAACATCTAATACAGAGTCTTTTGATAATGTAATAGGTAAACAGGCATTGATGGTTGAAGAATCTACCGCGTCAATTACAGAAATGATAACCTCTCTAAACAATGTTGGAAGTATTACAAAAAATAAGCAAAGGTCAACTCTCGCTTTAAAAGAAACTGCAGAAGAGGGCCGGCGGCAGATAGACGAAACCTCAGAACACTTTGCTGTCGTTGCTGATAAGGTAACCAGTATTCAGGAAATGGCTGATACAATAAATGGTATTGCTTCACAAACAAATTTATTATCAATGAATGCCGCAATTGAAGCTGCTCACGCAGGAGAGGCGGGAAAAGGTTTTGCAGTTGTAGCGGAAGAAATTAGAAAACTTGCTGAAACTGCAAGTGATTCTTCAAGAGCGATCACAAATCTTATATCTGAAATAACTGATGGAATAAAGAATACTTCTGAGAATATGGTCACCACTCTTTCAACCTTTGCGTCTATTTCAAATGAAGTTGAATCTACTGTTAACGCTTTTATGGAAATAGAAAGTTCTGTTGCGGAGCTTATTGTTGGTGGACAGCAGATAATGACTTCAACTGAAAAAATACACAATATTACAATTGAAGTTAAAAGTGGTTCTTCTGAAATACATAAGGGAATTGATTCTTCAAACAAAGCCTTGGTTGTTATCAAAGATAATTCTGATGAAGTTTCAGAGGGAATAAACCAAATATCAACAGGTGCTGTCAGTGTGGCTGATGCTATGGACTCATTGTCTTCAATTAGTAATGAATTAAACCGTATAACTCAAACTCTGGCTAAAGAGTTTAACCAGTTTATAACCTGATTGGTAATTTTTGTGTTTGAGTAGAAATTTTAGATATAATTTAATGAAAGACCGTTTTTGTAGATTTGTTTTCAAAAGCGGTCTTTTTTTATTGGGTAGATTATTTGAACTGTTCAGAAATTCTTTGAAAAGCAGTATTTATAACAGAACGTGGAGATGGAATACAAACTCTTTCAAATCCTCCGCCTAAATCTGGATCAAACATCATTCCACCTTCTAAAAGAACGTTCGCGTCACAGTAAATTCGCTTATGTATTTCTTCTGGAGTAAGACCATATTCTCTGAAGTCCATCCACATAATATAAGTTCCGTCTGGACGTCGGCATTTTACCTTTGGCATATTTTCTTTAAGAAAACTTAATACATAATCAATATTACCATCTATATAGTCTTTAACCTGTTCCAGCCAAGGTTCGCCTTCGTTGTAGGCAGAAATTACTGCTGCAATTCCAAATGGTGAAGGTGTTGAAAAGCCGGCTGAAGCTGAGTATTTGTCCCGTAAATCCTTATTTGGAATTATAAGATTGGTACAGCCAAGCCCTGCAAGATTAAATGTTTTATTTACAGCTGTACATGTTATAAGGTTGCTGTTATCAACAACTGATGCCATAGGGGTGAATTTTGCATCTTTTCGTACCAGATCTCCATGAATTTCATCTGCTACCATGATAACATCATTTTCACGGCAAATTCTTGCAACTTCCTGCATTTCTTCTTTTGTCCATATACGACCTACAGGATTATGCGGATTACAGATTAGCATCATCTTATTATTGGGGTCTTTGGCTTTAGCTTCCAGATCTTCAAAGTCGATGGTATAAAAACCGTCTTCACCCTCAATGAGTTGATTATTTACCAAATTTCGACCGGAGCTCTCAATTACCATTGTAAATGGGCCATATACCGGTCTTTGTATTATTACTCCTTCTCCTGGTTCGGAAAAAGCCTGAACAGAAAGTTTGAGTGCTTCTACTGTTCCATGTGAATAGACCATGTCTTCTTTACAAAATTCCCAATTGTGGCGGCGCTTAAACCAGTTTATAACAGCATTAAAATAATCTTCACTACAGAAATGACCGGAATAACCAAAAATTCCATGGTCTGCTACTTTATGCAGCGATTCAATAATTGGCTGCGCGCATCTAAAATCCATATCTGCTGTAAAAATTGCGATAGTTTCATCATTAATTGAATCGACTCCAAGCATGCCTGCCATCATTGGATTTTTTGACCATTTCATACTATAGCTGTATGGATCATTTCTTCTGTCAATTATTTCATCAAAATTATAGTTCATGGTTATTCTCCTTTTTTATTTTTCCGGAATTACTGCAACTGCTTCAATCTCTACCAAAGCATCTTTTGGTAATGCTCCTATCTGATAGGCTGCTCTGGCTGGATATGGTGGATTAAAGAATTCCTGATAAACCTCATTCATATGAGTAAAATATTTAATATCTTTCAGCAAAACTGTAGTTTTTACAATATTGTTCATATCAGCTCCTGCTTCTTCAAGGATAGCTTTAATATTATTCAAAGACTGAAGAGTCTGGCTTGTTATTGTATCGCCAGAAAATTCTCCTGTTTTTGGATTTACAGGAAGCTGACCGGAAATGTAAATGGTTTTTCCTTCGGCCTGAATGGCTTGTGAATATGGTCCAATAGCTGCTGGCGCGTTCTGTGATTTAATTTCTTTCTTCATGTTTTCTCCTGTTGTGTGTGGAAAAACAATAACACTAAAATATTTTTTAGTCTACAATCAAGATATTAAAATAATTTACACGGTTTTAGTCTTAATCCTGTTCGCGAAGGCTTCTCAAATGAAAATAAACAGTGTTAATAGAAATATCCAAAAGTTTTGCAACTTCGTTTACTGCATTTTTCATTTTAAAAATATCTTTTTGCTGCAGGATATTAATAATTTCCTTGTTGTGTAGAGATTGAGGAATACTCTTATTTTGTCGAACCTGTAATGTTGCATCATTAACATATTTTGTAAGGAGTTCAGAAATATCTCCTGCAAAAAATTCATCCTCAAAGGTGTATTTAAATCCTTCTTGTGGGATAAACATTTTGGTAAAATCTGCAAATGTTGTATTCATAAAAAAATTTATACATAAAAGACCAATAATTTTATTTTCAGAACCTCGAATGGCAATTGTCGTTGATTTCATAGGTTCGCCGCTGTTGTTATGAGAGAAATATGTGAAATATTCTGATGAATCATCTTTT
>JAQQAK010000380.1 GCA_028527945.1 Spirochaetaceae bacterium | reverse complement strand
ACCTTCCGGAATTCAAACTGTTACTGCTTCTAATGGACTGGAAGGGCAGGAAATTCTTAAAACTGAAAAATTTGATTTGATAATTACAGATGTAGAAATGCCGGGAATGAATGGCTTGGAGTTCTGTCAGTGGATTAAATCAAATCCTGAGACTCAAAAAATACCAGTTATTGTTTTAAGTTCTCTGGATTCTGATCTTGATATCGAGAATGGATTTAGAGTCGGTGCTGATGCTTATGTTCCAAAACAACAGGCAAATAAAGAACTTATTCCAAGAATCGAAAATGTGATGAATCAATGCTCCATTATAAAGCATAAAAAAATTCTGGTTGCAGAAGATAGTAAAACTATTCAGCAAATAACAAAAGCTGGTTTGGAAGAAGCTGGATTTGAAGTTTTTCTTGCGGATGATGGGTTACAGGCTCTTGAAATGATAGAACAGGTTGAACCTGATATTCTCTTAACAGATTTGAATATGCCAAAAATGAGTGGAGTAGAGTTATGTGATCGTCTATTTAGTATGGAGAAGTTTAAGTTAATACCCATTGTTGTAATGGGTTCATTAAGTGATCAGCCTCTTATGAAAAGACTAATTCAAGATGGAGTTGCATCATTTGTTATTAAGCCATTTAATGTAGATATTCTTGTTGTTACTATGGAAAAACTGTTATCTGATCATTTTCAGAGAATGCTTGAAGAGCGTGAGCGTTTGGTTCTTGAACAAAAACTTACGATAGGCGCCATTACCAGTCTTATTAATGCGCTTGAAGCACGAGATAAGTATACAAGTGGTCATTCAGAATCTGTGGCAAGGCTTTCTGTAGCGATAGCCAAGGAGCTTGGGTTTAGTAAGCCTGAGATTGTTCGACTGCACATCGCTGCCAGTCTTCATGACCTTGGTAAAATTGGTGTACGTGACAATGTCTTACTTAAGCCGGGAAAGTTAACAGAAGAAGAGTTTAAACATATACAAACACATACAATTGTTGTTAAAGACATATTAAAACCTCTGCATGGTATGGATGATGTTCTTCTTGCTGCATCTTCTCATCATGAAAAATGGGACGGTACTGGTTATCCCAATGGACTGAAAGGTGAAGAAATTCCTCTTATTGGAAGGATTATTGCAATAGCTGATGTTTATGATGCTTTAACAAGTGACAGGCCGTATCGTGATGGAATGCCTGCTAAAAAAGCTTTGTCTATAATATCTGAGGGAATCGGTACACATTTTTGTCCAACCGTTTCCAAGGCTTTTTTTACATATATGAAAAAACTTGAGGATGGACATCTTTCAATGAATTTCAGAGAAGAAAGCCCTGAAAGATTAGCAGCTTTAGAGCCTTCAGGTATAAGTTGATTTTTAGCCAATTATTTTACATATGAGGCTCTTTCAAAACTTAGGAAGTTTTGAAAGAGCATTACCTTAATGCATATAAGTAAAAAAAAGGCCATGCTCCAGTTGGAACACGGCCTTTTTTATCTTTTCTTGAGATAGCCTGAAGTTCCAGTTAAACTGGAACTTCAGAATACTTTTACCAGTGTAAAAGTATTACATTATATCTCCAAGTTTTTTGTAAAATTCCATTCTCTTCTTAGCATCTTCTTCTGCAGTAGCAAAGAGCTCTTCTGCGTGTTCAGGGTTTGTTGCCTTAAGCGCAGTATATCTTCTTTCACTTCTGATGAAGTCCTGGTAAGAAGCTGTAGGATCCTTTGTTTCCCACTTAAATTTCTTTCCTTCTTCTTCAGCAGGATTGTAGCGGTATAGAGGCCAATAACCAGCATCTACAGCACGTTTTTCTTCAAGCTGAGACTTAGACATATCAATTCCGTGGTTAATACAAGGAGCATAAGCAAATACAATAGAAGGTCCATCATAAGCTTCTGCTTCCATAAGTGCTTTCTGTGCCTGGTTTCTGTTAGAACCAAGAGCAATTGATGCTACATAAACATAGCCATAACTCATACACATAAAGCCCATATTTTTCTTGGTAAGCTGCATACCGGAGTTAGCAAACTTTGCAACAGCAGCAATTGGAGTCGCCTTTGATGCCTGTCCACCAGTGTTAGAGTAAACCTCTGTATCTACAACAAGGATATTAACGTTTTTGCCCATCGCAACAACGTGGTCTACACCGCCGTATCCAATATCGTAAGCCCATCCGTCTCCGCCGAAAATCCATACAGATTTATCTACAAAGTAGTCTTTTAATTCTACAATTTTTGCAAGAACTGGTTTTAGTTCTCCTGTAGCTTTTGCTGCTTCAGCTTTTACAAGCTCTCCAACTTTGCTCTGGCCAGCAATAGCAGCAGCGTCTTTAGCGCCCCACATTTCCATCTGAGCCTTAAGAGCTCCGGAAAGGTCAGCAGAAACACCCATTGAAAGAGCTTTTTCAACATATGTTTCAAGAAGCTTTCTGTTAGAATCAACAGCAAGTCTCATACCAAAACCATATTCAGCGTTATCTTCGAAGAGTGAGTTACCCCATGCAGGACCTCTTCCAAGTTCGTTTTTACAATAAGGAATTGTTGGGAATGTTCCGCCGTAGATTGAAGAACAACCTGTAGCATTTGCTACGACCATTCTGTCTCCACAAATCTGAGTTACAAGTTTAACATATGGTGTTTCACCACAACCCGCGCAAGCTCCTGAGAACTCAAAGAGTGGCTGTCTGAACTGCATTCCCTTAACGTTTTCTTCAGAAGAACCGTCAAGAGTTCCATATGGAAGTGTTTCAAAGAATTCTTCGTTTGCGTTTTCACCTGCTTCTCTTTCTGCTTCAATAGAACTCCATTCAAGAGCTTTTGTTTTAGCAGGACAAGTTTCAATACAAACTCCACATCCCTGACAGTCTTCAATAAATACCTGAATCTTGTATTTAAGAGGTTTCTGTTTGGATGCCTTATAATCTATTGCGTCAAATGTTTCAGGAGCATCTGCCATTTTTTCAGGCTCAATCATCTTGGCTCTGATAGCTGCATGAGGACAAGATTGAACACACTGGTTACACTGAATACAATTATCATTAATCCAGTTTGGAACTCTTGGAGCTACACCACGTTTTTCAAGTTTTGAAGTTCCTGTAGGAAGTGTTCCGTCAAAAGACATCTGAGAAACAGGAATGTCATCACCTTCGAGTTTC
>JAQQAK010000379.1 GCA_028527945.1 Spirochaetaceae bacterium | reverse complement strand
CGATATTTATTACGAAGGTTTTGAAAACGAGGTAGCAGATATGCTTGTTAAAAACGGCATGGGGACACTCTTTGTTCCATCAACAGCTTATGGATTTCACTTTAAAGAATTTCCCCCATCAAAAATACAAGCACACCCTATCCACTTAAAAGAAACAGTCGGTCAAAGAATTATGGGAATATCACGAAGAAGAAGCCATTATATGACTTCTTCCGCCAGAGATGTTTATAATTATATTATTGAATATTTTAATAGCTCCTCCTCTGAAATGAACTAATCTGTAAAAAGACAAAATCTAACTATTATGAGGCTTTTTTAAATTTAATAATGCTCTTCATCACCAACATAAACTCTGCTTATGCAGGCATATAATATATTAAACCGTCTTTAATTTCAGACTTTAGAACCTCACGCGTTTTTAGATATTCAAGGTGAGAATGAGCTTCGCCAATAGCAAACCACTTCTGAGCAACAGGAAAAGACTCCCAATCCTTGGCTCGTATAGACCATGTCATATCAGAAGCTATTTCATAAACAGTTGCTGATTTTCGCTGTTTTACTGACTTTTCAGCTTCATTAAGCCGTTCATGGTGATGTGCTAATAGTTCATCAACACGTTTTTTCAGATCACCTTCAATAGTTCTATGAGAAGAAAAAGTCCGCTCTACATCTAATTCACGTATTTTTTTAAGGCTGTCAAGATATGCGCCAAGTGAATCAGTCATATTAATCCATGACGTGATATTAGGAGAAATTCCAAAAAGTACATGATCTCCGCTAAATAATATTTTATTATCTGGATCATACAAACACATATGCCCTGGAGTATGGCCAGGAGTCAGTATGCACTCCAACCGACAGGTTCCAAGATCAAATATTCTTCCATCTTCAATTGTTTCATATTCAGCTGATGTAGATGGAAGATAAATCATTGCCGGATTCACACTTTTATTATCCATCAATTCTTCTTTAGACAGCCCCAATGACAAAAAGATATCATCAACTTCTTTAAAATAATTTGGATCAGTAAATCTACTAAAAAGTTCAAAATCGACTCTGCTCATAAAAATCTTGGATTCAGGACTGGCAATAGCCGGAGCAAGACCTACGTGATCAGAATGTAGATGTGTAAGAAATATATCAGTACTATTAATATTTACACCAATTTCAGATAAGCCATTCATTATAGCCTCATGACATTCTGGCATATTAAATCCTGTATCAATTAACAGATTTCTATTTTCACCTTTTATTAAAAAACTATTAAGATTTCGTAAAGGATTCCCTGGGAGAGGAACGTCTATAGCAAAGACACATTCAGTAAGTTGTGTTATCAATTTTCTACCTCCATGCGGGCAGACAACAATGGCAACAGCATCATTTTACTGTTGCTCTTAAGTTTATAATTCTGCTTCTATGTATAAAAATTAGTAAAAACTAAACAATAATAACAAACATCAAACAAACTCGTAAGTACATATTCTTTAGTTTGGGCAATCAAAATTATACTGTATTAAATATTTTTTTCTGTTAACAGACTCGTCTCATTACTATTTTAAAATTATTAAGGTATTACAACTTTTCTATTATTTGATTATTTTTTCTAAGATTCTAATTTATCAGGAAGCTTTACTACAGTTTTTACAAAACTACCCGGCGTAAGACCTTCATATCGCTTAAAAGCTCTACTCATTGTCAAAGGATTTCCATACCCTACAATACTGGCTGCATCCTTTACGCTCAGTCCCTTCCCCATCAACTCTTTGGCACTCTTCATCCTTAACTTATGAATATAATCAAGGGGTGATATTCCTGTATATTTTTTAAAGACTCTTGCGTAATATGCGGAGTTTATATCAAAATGATCAGCAATCGCAGAAACATTAATTTCAGGGTCATTATAATGTTTTTCTATATAAGTCATGGTATTTTCAAACCAGGCAGGAGGAAGTTCTTTATTCTTTTCAGCAATATAATTGATTATAGCATCAAAAATTTCATTCAAAGTACGTTCTAGATCATTGTATGAAGGGCAATTTACTATTTTAGTTGTAGGGTCTAATTCTCTAAGAAAATCTTCATCAAGATCATTTTTAAGCAATCCCATCGCGTTTATTGCTGCATCTATTATTCCAAACTTTCTACAGCGAGCAAGAAGAAGAGATGGGTACTGTCTTGAATAATCGTTATCAAATAATTCAGCAATTAATGACTTTGCGTTTAAAAAGTCACTTACCTGAATACTTGTTATCAGTTTTCTTACTTCATCAAATTTGTGATATGTGTTTCCAAATTTATACCAGCTTTCATGGCTGATATAATAATCTGTATAAAAAATTAGTCGTTTATCATTATTGGTAATTTTTTTATACTCAAAAAGTCCAGTTACTTCTTTATATGTTTTTGGAAGCTTATAAATACCTTGATGAAATTCACTTACGGTTGCTGATATAAAAATTGAAAATTCTTCTTCTAATTTATTAAATGCTCTTTCCGCAAACTTTCCGACTTTTTCTTTAAATTCTTTAATAATCTGTTCATCTTCCGTAAAAGGATAATTTACTATACAAGCGTAATAGTCTTCCAGATCGACAACAATTGCATCTAAATCATCATCCAAACAAGCAATTATGCTTTTCTTTATAACCTTGTCTCTGGTCTCATAATGTATGGGTTTTTCAACCTTATCCATTTTAAAACACATCAACAAAAATCCATCATGAGGAAAATTAACTTCATAGTCTTTAAGTTTTTC
>JAQQAK010000378.1 GCA_028527945.1 Spirochaetaceae bacterium | reverse complement strand
ACTTACAATTTCATTATCTTCAACACTCGCAAGAAAATTAATATTTAAAAGCGCAATAAATATTTTTAAAGCCAAAATACTGATCATGATAATAAATGTTACTTGTATTATTTTTGCAATTAAACTAAGGGGAGTATGCTCTTCAGGCTCTTCCATGTTCTAACCTTTATATATTTTTGTACCATTATACTACATTTAGATTTTCAATTCCACTTTTTTTAATTTTTTTCTTTCAACAGTTCCCTGTAAAGTAAAATGATTGTTTTTTCTCATGCATTTAATATGTCATTTAAAGCGTCACTTAAGATAAAAAGCCATAAAAAAAGTTTTGACTACTCCAAAACTCTTTACCCTTACTAGTGGCAATATGATTCGATCAAAAAACAAAATCTTTGTCAGTTAGTCAAACCCGAGTTCAAGCTTGAGAAGCAACACAAAGAGGAAATAAGGTAGTGTTGAGAATGCCAGAGGACTAACCAGACGAGTTTGGCCTAAAAACAGACTGCGCCTTGATACCCGATGAAGATATTGCTAAGCTTGATTACAGGTTAAACACACGCCCAAGGAAGCGTTTCGGGTTCCCTCTCATTTTGAGATGCTTTGTGTTGCTTTGACTCTTTTAATGCAGAAAAAAAATTACAAATAGTTATGTTTTATACAATTATGCTGAGTTGTAATTTTTTACTTCAAAGCTTATTTAAAAACTAACCGACTTTAGAAATTAGTCACTAATTACACTTTTACTAATGATTTACTGGATATTTTGAAAAATGATTGTTATAGTTAGACTATGTTTGTTAATTCTAAATGTGACAATAATGATTGTAATAATTATTCTATAACCAATTCAGATTATTGTTTTTCTCATGAGAAAAATCCTACTGATCTTATTAAGAATGTTATAACAATGACAGAAGACAATAAAAGAAGGCTTACCAACATAAGCTGCAGAGCTTCAGAGTTTTCTAAAATCGAAATTCCATGTGATCATCTTATAGCAAATCAGTTTTCTGAAAGTACATTTTCTAACATAAGGTTTAATAATTTATTTGTTAAATTATGTTTTTTTGATTACTGCAAATTTGAGAATTGCAGCTTCACTGACACTGACATTAGATACTCTGTTTTTGGAGGTTCTGAATTTATAAATTGCACTTTTTTAGATTCTGAAATTCTGCATTCAAACTTTAACGGAGCAAACATGGAAAATACAGCTTTTAAAAGTTGTGACCTATATTTTTCATGCTTTGTTATGTCTAACCTATCCAATGTTAGTTTTATAGATTGCAATCTAAAAAAAACAACTTATGTTGGTTCAAAAAGAGAAAATGTTAATTTTAAATATTCTAATGTTGAAGAAGCTGAATTCTCAAAAGGTGATAATCCATGAAACTTTTTTTTCATTTTGTACTATCAAATTTTTCAAACACCTATGTCATTGGCCCAGACGACGGTGGTGACGCGATTATCATTGACCCTGGAGTAATGGATCTAACTCTACTGAATCTTATCGAAAAAAATAATTTATATATAAAATATATCCTTGTTACACATAAACATAGATATCATATTGGAGGAATAAAAACTATATCTAAAATTTACGACGCAGAAGTTTATAGCAACATGCAGCTTCCTTTTGATATAGATTTTAATAAAATTGTTGATGGAGACAAGCTTCAACTAGGAGAACATTATGTTGAAACATACAATGTTCAAGGCCACTCTCCTGATTCAATGATTTTTAAAATAAATAATATGTTGTTTACAGGAGATACAATATATTCAGGATATATTGATCAGGATCTAACAATAAAGCAAAACCAAACCTTAATTAAACGTGTGCGTGAAGCCATTTTTACCCTTGATGATGATATTCTTGTCTTTCCTGGACACGGCAGTCCATCAACAATAAAACTCGAAAAAGAATTTAACTATCATTTTAAATAAGTAGCAGACAACTCACAAAGCATATCCTTAAATCTGTCAGCAACGGGAACTCTAAACTCTCTTATTGAATCTTCTCCAGGTAATTTAATTCTTAGTTTATAAGCGTGAAGCATTAATCCTGAGTCATCTTTTTGTCTTGAATAAAGTGGATCTCCTACTATAGGCATTTTCATACTAAGCATGTGAACCCTTAGCTGATGAGTTCTGCCAGTCTTAGGAGATAGAGCCATAAAACTTTTATCACCATAGCTTGATAGAACTTTATATTCAGTTACAGCTTCTTTTCCAGTATTAGTTTTCCATGTCATTTTTTTTCTATTATTCTTATCTCTGCCTATTAGTGTTTCTATCCTTCCCTTATTCTGTTCAGGTACTCCATTTATAATAGCGAGATATGTTTTTGAAGCCTCTCTATTCCTAAATTGCGCAGATAAAAAATTTAAAGCAGCCGTATTTTTTGCCGCGATAATTATACCAGATGTATCCTTATCAAGACGGTGCACTATACCTGGACGTATGTCATCTTCAGAAAAATCTGTCTCATCTTTTTCCAGAAGATACTTTATTCCCTGAGCCATTGTACCGCTATAATTTCCAGCAGCAGGATGAACAACCATACCTGCAGGTTTATTTATAACAAAAACATTGGAATCTTCATAAATTATATCTAATTCTATTTTTTCAGCTTTAATATCCTTACTTTCTTCTTTAGTCAAATCATATTCAATAACATCGCCTGACAGAACTTTTCTTGAAATTTTAGAAGGTTCTCCATTTACATAAAGTTTTTCTATTCTTTTTTTTAAATTACTCCTGCTT
>JAQQAK010000377.1 GCA_028527945.1 Spirochaetaceae bacterium | reverse complement strand
CACAATTAAAAGCTTACGTAGCAGCTCTACAGTTATCATATAAAATCCCCTTCCTAAATAGTTACCTTAGGTAATTACCTTTAGTAACTTTTTTCATAAAATATATTTTACGGTCTTTTATAACAATACCCCAAACCAGCTTTTTACATTACATTTACAAAATTTTATGGCTTTACAAACAAGGCTCTTTCAAAACTTTATATGCAAATTATAGCGTCCAGACAAAGCTGCACAAGCTGCTTCTTGCCAGTCTCATCAAGGTTAATCATTCCGCAAAGACAGGCCGCTATAGAATTATGCAGCATTCCGACTATTGCTGTATCTATAATATCAGGAGCACCCTTTTTAATTATACCCTGCTCCATCAAGTCTGTAAGTTTAAGCTCTCCGACAATAATATCCGCTTTTATTAGTCTTTTTCTATCAATAACAGGAGACAGATGGTAACGTTCAACAAACAAAAAATCCTGTCGGTTGGAAAGCGCGTTATTTATGTAATCTAAAAAATAATCTCTTAGAATATTTTCAATAGAATCTTTCCCCTGCATATTTCCAATATTAACAATTCTGTCTCTGGAACGTACATAAACCTGATTAACAAGATCCTCCTTGTTTTCAAAAGCGTGATAAATAGAGCCGACAGGAATGCCTGATTTCTTTGCTATTTTACCTATTGATGCGGCAGGCAGCCCTACCTCAAGAATGAGATCTCTTGTTATATCCATTAAAAATTGCTTTTTTTCAAAAGTTTTTTTCATATTATTATCTCTGAGCAAATTATACAGGATAAAATTAGTTTAAACATCCCAATTTTCTATTGTTTCGGGGCTAAATTAGAATGACTATTCATTCTAATTATTATATAGTATATGGCATACCATATATATCAGGAGAACAGAATGATAAATCCCAACAGCGGGCTTTTGTTTGCGCTCGCTGCAATTGTTATTGTCTTTGTATTTATACAATCAATATTCTTTATCGCAAAGGCTTGGAAGCAGGCAAAAAAGATTGGAATGAAAACTGCTACTCTTAAAAAAACAGTTATTTCCAGCGCGATATTTACTGTTATACCATCTATCTCTATTGCCATGGGGATTCTGGTACTCTCAAAAGCGCTAGGACTGGCAGTACCATGGATGAGACTTTCAGTAATTGGCTCTCTTGCCTACGAAACAACAGTAGCAGCATCAGCAGTTTCAGGGTACGGCTACTCAATGGCTGACACGATCACTAATCCAAAAGTATTTACTTCAATACTCTGGGCAATGTCTATTGGAACACTCGCTGCCTTCGTTGTTGTTCCTGTTTTTGGAAAAAAAATTGAACATGGAATGGCAAAAATGAAGAATAAAAACAGCCATTGGGGAGAACTATTTGGGGCAGCACTTTTTATAGGAATGATTGCCACTTTTTTCGGCGCCCAGTTCAGTGGAATACAGAACGGTCTTGTTGGATGGATACCTGTTTTTGTTATGATAGTCTCTGCTCTCATCATGATTTTATGTAATACCATCTCCAAACATTTAAAAAGTGATGTTATGGAAAACTACTCTCTGCCAATAAGCATGATTGGCGCAATGGTTTCATCTATTCCTATAACAAAGATTGTTATGGCAATTCTGGCGTAAACAGGAGAATTATTATGAATACAGTAAAAACTTATAAAGACAAAATGCACAAAACAGGACGAATATGGATACTTACAGCCGCGGCATTAATGTTTGCTGTTCCAATTACAACCTGTATAGTCTATGACGCGTGGCCAAATCTTCAATCATTTTTGAAAGGCTCTTTAAGTGTAATTATAATCTTCTGGATAGCAGGCTCTGTAGAAGCTTTGACCTATATACCAATGATCGGAACAGGAGGTTCATACCTCGCTTTCGTCACAGGAAATATTAGCAACCTAAAACTACCATGTGCCCTTAATGCAATGAAAGCAGCAAACGCTGAACCGGGTTCTGATGAAGCAGAAGTTCTTTCAACAATAGCAATTGGCATATCTTCAATGGTGACAAGCCTTGTAGTTGCATTATTTTTAGTGCTCTTTTTAGTAACAGATATTCAGTCTGTTCTTAAAATGGAAGTATTAAAACCAGCCTTCGATAATCTACTTCCGGCATTACTTGGAGGATACGGTATTATGATTATCTCAAAGCACGTGAAAATGTCAATTTTCCCTCTTCTTGCAATGCTGCTGCTATTTGCCTTTATTCCATCGCTAAGTTCTGCCCTGGGAGTTTTGGTTCCGGTAGGAATTATTCTTGCGATAGTTTCCGCAAGATTGTTTTATAAAAAAGGATGGGCATAACCCATTAAATGGAGAATAGTATGTCAAAATATGCTTTAGTAAACTGTAATTTGCTGGATGGCTGTAATTGGAAAGTAAAGCCTTCCATGACAATACTTACAGAAGATGGAAAAATTAAAAAAATTGGAAACACAGCTGATATAAAAGATCTTTCAGGATATAAAACCATTGATCTAAACGGAAAATATGTTATGCCGGGTCTCATAAACGCGCACATTCACCTGCCACTGTCCGGGAAAGGTTCAAAAGCAACATCTTCCGGAAAGTCGCAGGACAGACTCCTTAAACTTCTTGATACAGGAATGGGACACGCTGTTCTTATGAGCATGATGAAGAAAAATATCTCTGCGCAGCTGAACTCAGGTGTTACAACATGCCGTTCTATGGGTGATTTATTTTTTCAGGACATCGTACTGAGAGACAAGGTGAAAAAAGGTGAAATTCAAGGCCCCCGCCTGTTAGTTGCAGGCCCAATAGTAACACCAACCGGTGGACACGGAATGGCTCTGGGAGTAATCGCCGACGGCCCATGGGAAGTCAGAAAGGTTGTGAGAAAGAACATTCACGAACAGGTTGATGTAATCAAGATTGCCAACACTGGAGGAGTCACCGATGCGCGAAAGGTTGGTGAAGCTGGACGACCAACAATGACATACGAAGAGGTTGCCGCTGCTTGTGAAGAAGCACATAAGGCAGGTTTGATGGTAGCTTCCCACGCTGAAGGGACAGAAGGTGTCCGCACAGCTTTAAAAGCCGGAGTCGATACAATAGAACATGGCGCGGTACTGGATGATGAAATGATAGAACTCTTTCTGAATAATCCAAACTCTCTAAGAGGCTACTCAAGCCTTATACCTACCCTATACCCGGCTGTTACAATTGCGAACCTTGATCCATCTATAACTTACATGAATGAGATTAATATTAAAAACTCAATTCTTGTATACGAAGGAATGATTCAGGGAATCAAAAAGGCTATTGATAAAGGTGTCAAGGTTGGTATGGGTACTGATGCTTCAATGTCGTTTGTAACACATTACAATACCTGGATAGAGCTTGACTACCTTGTTAAATTCGCGGGTCTGTCACCAGAGCAAGCGCTTAGCAATGCGACACGTGTTAACGCCGAGATTCTCGGAATAGATGATGAGACCGGAACTCTTGAGGAGGGAAAATCCTCTGATCTGATAGTTCTAAACGAAAACCCGCTTGATAACATCAAGACATTATCAAAGGTTTCAATGGTTATGGCTGGAGATAATTTTATTAGCAAACCCAAAATTAAAACTATTTCCGAAGTTGACAAGGCTATAGATTCTATAAATTTTCAGGAGGCTTAACTTATGGCTAATATCGCAAAACTGGTATCAGAAACCTACGCTCTGTTTCACAGAAATGAATTCAAATATCCAATTCAGGGTGAAGAAAACACAAGGTACATGAGCTTGAAAGAAACAATGTGGTTTGCCTATAAAATATCAGGACACCCAATGGAGCATGGTGAAAAGGGAAAAAATATAGAAGAATATTTTGCCAATCAGGATCTGAGCTTTAAAATGCCAGAGGGATTTAAGGAAGAATCAAAAATGGTAGTCACTGCCGGAGGAGATCTTCTTGCCTCCAGGCATATTAATGCTAAAAATGCTGAACACTTTTGGGATGACGCAGAGGAGTTCTTCTTTAACTCAGATGTCTGCTGCGCTAACCTTGAAACTCCAGTTGTTCCCTCCCGTCCGCCTGCATACGTTCCAAAAACACTGCTTAAAACCTTTCCGCTAAACAACGCTGAAGAAATGTTTGATGTTTTTCACCGCGGCGGCAAGGGAATAAACCTTTTCACAACAGCTAATAATCATGCCCTTGATATGGGTCCTGAAGGAGTTGGCCTTACTCTTGATTTTATAGATAAAAGCGACTGCCTCCATGTTGGAACTTCCCGTTCATTTGAAGAACGTGATAATTTTCCGGTTATAGAAAAAGATGGACTCAGAACCGCTTTTATATCCTTCACCTACGCGCTAAACAAATCAGTGCTTCCAGAGGGAGAGGAGTATCTTGCAAACTACCAGCGTCTAAATCTTCCAGGAGCAGATCTTTCATTACTAAAAAAACAGATCAAACAAGCGCGTAATGAAAAAAACGCAGATGTTGTTGTGGCCTGTCTTCACTTCAGTACGGAATTTGATTCATACCCACTTCAAACTACAATTGATATGGCTCATCGTATTATGGAAATGGGAGTTGATGTAATTATAGGCAACCATGCCCACACTGTTCAGCCAATTGAAAAATATCGATATACAGATCCTTTTAGTGGGAAAAAGAAAGAAGGTCTAATTGTTTATGCTCTTGGAGATATTGTTACACCTGTAGAATGGGAGGGCATGATTAATTCAAGGCTAAACAATCTGATTCGTGTAGAAATTTCAAAGGGCAATATTGATGGAGAAACAGTATCGCTCGTTTCAGGTCTGCAAATCAGACCAATGTATGTTTACGCCGCAGTTGAAAATGATAAATGCAGTGATTTCAGACTTCTCAATCTGTTCAAACTAATGAATGATATAGAAAAAAGTCCTGTAAGTTTAACTGAAAAGGATAAAAGAGAGGTTAAACGCCTTGGAACCCTGGCATCAAAGCTTCTGTCAAAAGAAATAGCCTCTTTATAAAGAGGTTATTCATTGAACTATACCCGGTGCTATGTGATACCTCTCATAGCACCGGATTTTTTATCTCAATTGATTACTCTAAAAAAGTCGCAAGCGCGGCAGACGCATCTTTTACAAAGATTATCTGTTTTCCGTTATTGCTCTCATACAGAAAATCTCTGAATGATTTACTTTTTATATCCGAAAAATCTCCTGTAATTGCAAGTCTCTTATTATAAGTAGAAAACTTTTGCAGAATTTCTCCGGCAAATTTTGTTTTTAGATCAAAAAAGTTATCGTTAAGGTTATGTCTTTTGATAATCACAGCGCTTTGGTCTGATGTAACAATTAAATCAGACCAGTCACTGACATCATTCACAATAATCTTGTCTGTAACAAGTTCAACAATAACCCTTCCGTGATTAATAATTCTCATATTCTCACTCCTTCAAAAAATCGGCTATCTTGTCAAAGACACCCAGAATTACATGGCCGGTTTCCGCTAAAATATTTACCTCTGCCGAAGGCACCATTTCTTTAATTCTCTTTCCGGTAGCCTCTGAATTTAACAGGACATCATGATCTCCGCCGAAATACTGAAGCGGAAAATTTATCTGCTTCAGCTGGTCATCAGTAAAAATCGGGACAGCCTCTGTTAAGGGCTTAAAATGCTTCGCGGCAACTTCCTGAAACCGGAGCTGTTCTACTGTCATCTCCAGCGGAACCTTGTAGTATATTGCCTTGTTAAGCATTTTTTGCCCCGGCTTTCCAAGCATCATGCAAAAGAGCGCCTTTAAAATAAAACTCACTTTGGCAGGCTCTATCCCGCTTGTAGTTATAAGACTCATAGCCTTTACCCTGTCAGGGTAATTTACAGCGAAATTAAGCCCAAACCAACTTCCAAGACTCATTGTCACAAAAGCAGCCTTCTCAATCTTTAGGGCATCAAGGACCTCCAAAAACCATGCTGCCGGAATCTTGGAGGCAAGCTTGATTCTTTTGGCTTCACTTAATCCAGGCTCGCCCGGAACATCAATCAAATAAATACAAAAGTCGTTAATAAAAAACGAAAGCGAACCAAACCACGCGGCATTATTTGAAGTTGAACCATGAAGCATGACAAGCGGAGGCTTCTGCTCATCCCCAAACCGCATAAT
Organism: Spirochaetaceae bacterium; assembly: GCA_028527945.1. Classification (GTDB taxonomy): domain Bacteria; phylum Spirochaetota; class Spirochaetia; order UBA9216; family UBA9216; genus Thalassospirochaeta. The sequence continues at coordinate 278 of JAQQAK010000377.1, read as the reverse complement.
ATAGGTCTCGCCAGCTTCAGAATCTATTCTGAACCCTTCATATTCGTATTCCGTAAAATTTGAATATATGTCAGAGACAACCTCTCTGACAATACACATTCCTTCATCAGATTTATAAACCATATCAACACTATTCATTTTATTCGCCGGGAAGGTTTAATACCCCGCAGTTCTACTGCGGAATCTTCTATTTGGAAAGAGTATTTTTGTGTTGGGTATGAAACCTGACCGTCTAAACCCATTCCTTGCAGAACCAACCATACTTCGGAGCTCTGCTC
>JAQQAK010000376.1 GCA_028527945.1 Spirochaetaceae bacterium | reverse complement strand
TAAATAAAAAAACTGATCTGCTGACTCAAGAAGACCAATAAATATTTCTGCCAAGATTACAAATACCCTGAGTAAGTAAGAAAAATATCTGCTTTTTTTTACTACTACTGCTATGAATAATATAAACCCAGCCACAATTCTGGTGAGAGGAATCATTAAGACTCGATACTCAGGATTTACATCAGGGCGAGCAATACAACTGGCAAAGAAATATGTTAAGCTACTTAGAAGTACGGCAATAAGAAGACGTTTTGATAATTCAGGCCATGAGAAAGCAAGAAATTCTTTCTCAGTCTCAGAGTTAATAAACTCACCAGTATACTTGTTTATTTCAAACATAGGTACAAAATATCATGTCCAAACATCATTATTTATCCTATAACCAAAGCCTTTGACTGTTTCAATAACATCAGAATCATCAGAAGAGCTTCTGAATTTCTTCCTCAGTCGCGAAATAATAACATCTATGGTTCTATCATAAGGATATTCTATTCTATGAAAAGCGTTATCCAGAAGCTGAGAACGGCTTAAAACACGACCTTGCCCCTTTACAAGAGAAATCATAACAAGATACTCACCAGCTGTAAGCTTTACTTCTGTTCCATTTCTATCATAAAAACAATGCAACTCTTCATTAAAACTAAATCTGTCAGTCTTTCTAACGGAAGATTGCAATATTCCAGAATGTTCTTCTCTATCAAATATTTTATTTATACGAAGAAGAAGCTCCTTTGGATGATATGGTTTACATATATAATCATCAGCTCCCAATTCAAGCCCTGTGACGCGATCACTTATAGAGCCTCTGGAAGTTATAATTATTAGGGGTATTTTATGAACAGATTTTATAATATGAACAAGTTCCAGGCCATCACCATCTGCCAAATTCAGATCTAAAAGAATCAAGTGAGGCTTTTCTTTAGCAATTTGCACATTAAAATCTTTGATTCCTTCAGCTAGTAAAACTCTGTAATTTTCTTTCTCAAGATACGCCATAAGCAAAGCATACTGAGCAGGCTCATCTTCAACCAACAATACTGTAATAAATTTTGAATTCATAAACTAATTATTTTGTTGAATAAAAGTTATGTCAACACATTTATTTTTTTTGTTAACTTACTGTTTACTTTGCATTCATATCAGATTCACAAGAGTCTGTTTATATTTATATAGATATTAAAATTTTTAATGGAGGAAAAGAATGGATTTTAAAGTCGATTTTGCAGTTTATGGAGCCTTGACTCAAGATGGAGGAAAGAGTGAAGTAAAAGATGTCACAAAAGTATTAATGGATATGCTTAATAGAGGTGAGGCAACAATACCAATTAATAATAAAACCTTTGGAGACCCTGCACCAGGTCATGGAAAGCATTTTGGTGCAATTGTACATAGAGATGGAACTCCATATCGTTACGCCTGTAAAGAAGACCAAACTATCGATTTTGCAGCAAATTAAAAACTAATAGAATACCTACATTGCGGTGTTACAACAACAGTTACGGGAATATTAAAAACCTTAGTCTTAATATTCCCGTACAATATAAAATCTATTTATCTAATATCACCATAGCAGAATCAATTCTTTCAAGAGCCTTATCAAGACCAAGAAGCCTGATAGAAGCAAATAGCGGTGGAGAAACCCGACTTCCGGTTACCGCAACACGAAGCGGAGATAGAAGATCACCAAGCTTGTAGCTGCTTGACTCTGAAAGAGCCTTAAACTCTTCTTCAAGCTGCTCATCATCAAGTTCTGTCATCTTTTCAATTAAAGAACGTCCAAGTTTTAATATATCAAGAGCTGCTGAGGTATCTTTTTTCTTTGGAACAAGATCCTCTACAGGGTATTCTGCAAGATCCCCAAAAAGAAAAGATGTCATGGGAACAATGTCAGACAGAAGCTTTAACCGTTCTTTTACTATAGGAATAAGCCCATCAAGCATGTTCTCCTGCTCTGATGTTGGAGGATTGTTCACCCTTCCCGCATCCTGAAGGTATGGAACAATCTTTGATTTTAGATCCTCATCGCTGAGTTTTCTTATATACTGACCATTAAACCAGTCAAGCTTCTTGTAATCAAATACACCAGGAGCCTTGTTCAGTTTTTCAAGAACAAAAAGCTTTTCAAGATCTTCCTTCTCAAAAAACTCGCGTGAATCATCATAAGACCATCCAACAAGCGAAACATAATTTATCAAAGCCTCTGGAAGATAACCTTTTGCAATAAAATCTCTGAGGCTAGTTGAGCCGTGACGTTTTGAAAGCTTCTGTCCGTCCTTACCCATAACCATAGGAAGATGACAATAAGCAGGAGGCTCCCACCCAAATGCTTCATATAAAAGAACATGTAAAGCCCCTGATGGCAGCCACTCCTGAGCCCTCATTATATGAGAAATTTTCATAAAATGATCATCAATAATATTTGCCAAATGATAGGTTGGAAAACCATCAGATTTTAATAAAACAGGATCAGGACTGATATCTTTATTTTTTCGTTTTACATCACCTAAAATAACGTCATTAAATACAGTCTTACCTTCAAGAGGAACTTTAAACCTGATGACAGGTTTAATTCCCTGAGCCTCATATTCGGCCTGCTGTTCAGCGGTCAATTCACGGCAATGACGATCATAGCCCTGCTGAGACTTTTTATCTTTCTGCTGTTCCGCTCTAAGATTCTCAAGCCTTTCCGCGGTACAATAACATTTGTAAGCTTTTCCCTCATCTACAAGCTGTTGAGCATATTTTTTATAAAGATCAAATCTTTCGGACTGAACATAAGGGCCATATTCACCACCCTTGTCAGGACCTTCATCCCATTCAATTCCAAGCCAATTAAATGTATCATATAAATCCTGAAGAGATTCATCACTGTATCGTTCTCTATCAGTATCTTCTACTCTTAAAATAAACTTTCCACCCTGACTTTTGGCGAAAAAATAATTAAAAAGAGCGGTTCGTACACCGCCAATATGCTGCAGCCCTGTTGGAGAGGGAGCATATCTAACTCTTACACTCATAGCTTACCTCTATCATCTATCTTCTATTGTTGTCTGTATGTTGAAAGAAAATCTTTCATCTGAGACAAAGCCCATTCCAAATCTTCTACCGCCGGAAGAAAAACAAGCCTGAAATGATCTGGTTCCGGCCAGTTAAAACCTGTCCCCTGAACAAGCAGTATATGCTTATTACGAAGAAAATCAAGAATAAACTGCATATCATCCTTAATATTAAACTTTGCAGTATCTATCTTCGGAAAACAGTATAAAGCTCCATCAGGCCGGACACAACTAATACCGGGGATATCATTTAAAAGCTTCCAGGCAACATTACGCTGTTCATACAGCCTTCCGCCAGGAACAATAAGCTCTCCAATACTCTGAAATCCACCAAGGCTAGTCTGTATTGCGTGCTGAGCCGGAACATTACTGCACAATCTCATATTTGAAAGAATGTTAAGTCCTTCTATATAATCTGTCGCAATTTTCTTGTTACCACTTAAAATCATCCAACCGGCTCTGAATCCCGGAGCTCTGTAAACCTTGGACAAACCTCCAAAGGTAATAAAAAAGACATCATTACATAAAGAGGCCGGAGATACGTACGCTTTTTGTTCATAAAGAATTTTATCGTAGATTTCATCAGAAAAAATAATAAGCTCATGCTCTCTGGCGAGCTGTATTATTTTTTCCAAAACCTCAGGGGGATAAACTGCGCCAGTAGGGTTATTAGGACTTATAATAACTATTGCCTTTGTTTTGTCCGTTATTTTGGACTTCATATCCTCGATATCAGGATACCAGTTAGATTCTTCATCACAAATGTAATGAACAGCAGTTCCTCCAGAAAGCGTAACAGAAGCTGTCCATAAAGGGTAATCAGGAGCAGGAATAAGTACTTCATCTCCTGAGTCGAGAAGCCCGTTCATTGACATCTGGATAAGCTCAGAAACACCATTTCCAAGGTAGATATCATCAACATCTACTCCTGAAATATTTTTTTCCTGACAATTATGCATTACCGCTTTACGCGCGGCAAAAATTCCCTTGGAATCACTATATCCCTCAGAACTTCTCAGGTTCATTATCATATCTCGCACAACTTCATCTGGTGTATACAAACCAAACGGGGCTGTATTTCCTATATTTAGGCGCATAATATTTGCGCCTTCAGCCTGTAGCCTCTCAGCTTCAGCCATAACAGGTCCTCTTATGTCGTAACAGACGTTGTCAAGCTTGTGGGATTTATTAAAAGTTTTCACAGGACCTCCCCTTCCTTATCCATCATGGGTGGTATAAAAATAGAAGTTAAAAATTTATTTTTTAAAACTTTAGAATACCTGAATTAGATTCATCTCAGGTACTATAAAGCCAATCAAGTGCCTCATTTAAAATTTTTGATAAAAACAGCATTTGGACATTTTCGCGTTGCTTATCCACTTCTTTAGTAAATAAAGTTCTTGTCATGGAAGACGCAAGAGCAGCTTTTTCATTTGTGATAATTTCGCCAACCTCAGAATCAGAAGAAAATGGAGAAAGCATATAAAGACTGGATAATTTTAAAAGTTTATCTTTTTGAGGAGTTACCAAACCAGTAAGAATTGAAACAGCCTCTTCTGTTTCTTTCAGCAAAAGTAAGGCAAAACAATAATTCCATTTTATCCAGCCAGAATAGTCTGTCTTTACAGAGATAAACTCTCCGTAAAAGTTTTTCATGGCTACAGGCTCGCCTTCAAGAAGATACGGCATTCCTAGCGGAAGAGCAAAAGCACTTACTTTGGAAGGAGCCGACTCTCTAAGTCTGGCTTCAAGACGTTTGATATCATTTATTGATGAAGTAGCAATACTTGCGTTTATATAAAGCTTTATATAAATTCCTTTATACTTGTTTTTTTCAAAGATATAATTATCAAGCAAATTCTTAAGACCTTGCCAATCCTCATTCTCAAGACAAACAAGAAGCTTTTTGTTAATAAAATATACAGAGTTGATAAGACCAATGACTAATACAAAGCCAATAGACAAATACCAGCTGTTATGCCAATAATCAGCAGAATAATCCGCTCCAAGAATAAAAAACGGTAAAAGAAATACAATTAAGAAAGATAAAACAATAAGAATATTAAAAGATAATAAAATTAATTTGAATTTCAAGTAAAATACTCCAATAATTTAATAAGTAAGGGTTTTCCTTACCTATAAGACCGTATTATACTAATTATACTTCAATATTCATAGGGGTAAACGAGGAACTTAATGAACGAGATAGCATTAGAGGGTATTCCAAACAAGGCATTCTGCTCTGAAAACATCTATTTGGAAAAAGACTATATACTAGTCAATCCTGATACTCCTGTACTCCCTGAGCTAAAAAACAGACTTGAACAATGGGGCTTTAAAACAATCTTTGCTGAAGGGGCTCCTATTTTTACAGAGATCATGAGCGGAGCTGATGCTGAAGGTATGCTTCTAAAACAGGATAACACAGCAACAGAAAGTGAGTTGGAAGCGGCCGCGTTCTTTGAAGAAATATGCGCGTTTGTAAAGAAAACCTTTGAAGGCTTTAAGGAAGGAAACACCCTTAGGCTGTCAACAATTTCTGAACATGTAAAAGACATAATTCAGATGTACAAAACTCATAGATCTTCTCTGCTGAATTTTACAGAACTTGATTCAGAAAATTATGATTTCAGTGTTAAACAATCTGTTAAAACTGCAATCCTATCAATAGCTATGGGAGAAATATTAAAACTTCCGGCTCATAAACAGATAGAAATTGGAGTCGCGGCACTTCTTCACAGACTTGGTTCAATGCAGATTCCACAATCTGTTTTTTATTCTGATAAAGAATTAACCCCTGAACAGAAAAAAAGTATAACATTGTTTCCTGTTCTCGGATTTAGAGCTCTCAAGGCTGCGGACTTTCCGTTACCAATAGCACTGGCTATTCTTGAGCATAGAGAGAATGTTGATGGAACAGGATACCCCAGAGGAATTACCGGAGATAAAATAAGTCTATACGGTAAGATTGTATCTGTGGCAAGTTCTTATTGTGCCGCGGTATCTAAAAGACCGTTTAGAGCGAATCTGGATGGACACTCAGGAATGCTGGATCTCATAAAAGAAAAAGGTAAAAAATATGATGAAAGGATTCTTCGTATTCTTTTATTAACACTCACAGTATACCCTATAGGAACTTATGTTCTTATGACAGACGGCTCAATTGGTGTAGTTAGTGCTACAAACTCAGCAACACCAAAATATCCAACTCTCAAAATGGTATTTGATCACAATATGACTTATTATGTAAACACTCCGATTCTCCAGACATCTGAAGATGATGATGTTTTGATAGATCGAGCTTTAACCAGAATAGAAGTTGATGACATAAGAGCAAAACTTCCAAGCAACTAATATACTATCAATTTTTTAGATAAACTTATCTCAGACAAGAAGTATATAACCTCAGAGCCTCTTTCAAAACCCGGTTGGGTTTTAAAGAGCCTCTGAGGTTATTTTATTAAACAGGTTTTAGACTCTAACCTTATCTTAATAAGCAAAGACGATTTTTTATAAAATTTATTTTTTAAAAAATTGGCAGATTTTAATTGCTATAGTTTTGAATTTTCTGTTGACAGAACCTCACCTTTTAATTAGCCTATATTTCCCTGAATATACTAACTATGACAAGCAGAGAGGACATATTGATCGCTACGAACAACTCAGACAGAGTTTCAGTTAACGGGGTATTTCCGTCCACAATAGTGAGCGATGCTTTTGAAGCAGTAACAAACGGCATGAGCAACCCCGGAACGCTTGAAAAACTTGAATTATTACAACAGGATCCGGAAACTGAAGATTGGTACAAGATTATTAAAGCTATTAAAGCTTTTTATGCACAGGACTTTGAAGAAATGCAAAACTTTCTTTCCAGCATAGAAGAAGACTCCATAGAAGGAAGTCTTAAAAATGTACTTTATTATATGTCCGGAATCAGAAAAACTGAAATAGAACTTACACGCCAAGAAGAAAAACTGGCAGCAAAGGTAACAGAAAACAGCAGATTTTTATCAGGAGCTCTTACAGAATTA
>JAQQAK010000375.1 GCA_028527945.1 Spirochaetaceae bacterium | reverse complement strand
CATATTTTTTTATTACGCTAATTATTTTGTTTATTCTATCGTTATTGTCAGTTATAGCCATGTTTAGATCTGAATTGTAGCTTTCTACTCCAAGATTTAGCCTAACAATATCCGGTGCCGCAGAAGCCGAGCCATGTCCGGTTATAGTGATTGTTCGTGGATTTTCATTATTGCTATCAGACGCAAAAACGACCTGTGTTCCAAGAATAATAAGATAAATAAAAAGAATAAATATTTTTTTATTTTTCATAAAATATCTCCTTACATTTTTATATTATGATTTGGAAAGATAAAATAGGCAATAGAGCCTCTTCAAAAGCCCGGTTGGGTTTTAAAGAGCCTCAATATAATAATCTTTAGTACTTTATGAAAAACTTATTAAGATGTTGCCTGCTTTGCCGCCTGTCTATTACTGACTCATTGACTTATATTCTTCAATCTTGTAGGATAAGTTTACTCTTAAAGTTAAGCACTTCTAATAAAAATATTGTTGTTGTCATTTTAAAGTATCAAGAAAATTATTTTATGTGATACTTTTAAAAGCTTACATAAAAGGTGTTTGTGGGATAAATAATCACAAATTCTTCAATTTATAAGGAAATTTTTTTGAAATTTACAGAACTTAATTTGGATTCTCGCGTATTGAAAGCTATAACTGAGCTTGGTTTTGAGTATCCAACTCCTATTCAGGAAAAAGTTATTCCTGAAATAATCAAAAATACTGGCGATATAGTCGGTTTAGCACAAACTGGTACAGGTAAAACAGCCGCGTTCAGCTTACCTGTATTGGAAAAAATTGATACAGATGTACGTGGCATACAGGCATTGGTCTTATGTCCTACTAGAGAACTGTGTCTTCAAATCGCACGAGATATTGAAAGTTACACAAAATATATTAGCGGTTTTAGAGTTGCTGCTGTTTATGGTGGCGCGGCCTATGGTCCTCAAATTAAAGAGCTTAAAAGTGGCTCTCAGTTTGTTATTTCTACTCCTGGCCGGTTAGCGGATCTTATCAGTAAAGGAAAGGTTGACTTTTCTACTTTGAAGTATCTTGTTTTGGATGAGGCTGATATTATGCTTAATATGGGCTTCAAGGATGAGCTTGACGCTATTGTTGAAGCTCTTCCTGTTAACAGAACAAGTTTGCTTTTTTCTGCAACAATGCCAAGAGAAGTTGAAGCTATCGCAAAACGTTATATGCATGACGCCGTAGAGCTTTCTGCCGGCAAGAAAAATGCAGGAGCGTCAACGGTTACACATTCATATTATGTTGTTCACGCAAAAGATAAATTTCAGGCTTTAAAACGTCTTGTAGATTATTATCCTGGTATATTTGGTATTGTTTTTTGTAAAACAAGAGCTTCTGCAAGAGATATTGCTGAACGTATGATAAAAGAAGGCTATAGTGCTGACGCTCTGCATGGAGATCTCTCCCAGGAACAGCGTGAATATGTTATGGGAAAATTCCGAGAGGGTGGTCTTCAGCTTTTAATTGCGACAGATGTTGCAGCCAGAGGGCTTGATGTTAAAAATCTTTCTCATGTAATTCATTATGATTTACCAGATGAAATAGAGATCTATAACCATAGAAGCGGACGTACTGGACGAGCCGGAGCAAGCGGTATAAGTTTGGCTATTATTAACATGAGAGAGCGGGGTAGAATACGCAGGATTGAGCAAAACCTTGGTCGAAAAATAACAGAAGCCAAGGTTCCTGGTAAAGAAGAAATATGCCAGGCTCAATTACTTTCTCTTCTTGAAAAAGTACAGAACGTTAATGTTGATGAAGCTCAAATTGCGCCTTACATGGGCGTAATCGAAGAGAAGTTTGCGGGCTTTACCGGAGAAGAACTTGTTAAAAAGTTTGTTTCTCTTGAGTTTAGTAGATTTCTTGATTTTTACAAAAATCTTGATGATCTTGAAGTTGTTAAAAGTACTTCAAGGCTGAGTAAAGATGATAATCGTCGTTATTCCCGTGACCGCCGCCGCGATCAGTATAAAGGACATAGAGGTTCTGAAGGTGCAAAACGCGGGCGTAAGGGCCGAGGAAATGATGGTGATTATATATGGCTCAAGGTTAATCTTGGAAGACGCGATGGTATATCAGCCCCGGAATTGATGAAGTTTATAAACCAGAATACAAGGGGGAAAACAGTAGATTTTGGACGGATAGATATACAGCCTACAAGCACAAGATTTCAAGTTGATAAAAATGCAGCAGATTTTCTGGGTGCGGCTTTAAGGCGAAAGGTTCATAACGGAAAACGTATAAGAATAGATTAAATATAAATAACCTTATTATTAAAAAGCCCCGAACTTTTTATGAAAGTTTTCGGGGCTTTTTTTATTAGCAGAGAGAGGGAATACCCCATCTTCTATAAAGAATCAACCATACCCCGTATGTTTGGCGGGGAGGTTGATAAAACTTTTCTATCTACCGTTCTGATCATAAAGATAATTAAAATAATCCATATCAGTAGTAAGAGTTTTATTAAGATTAGGCATTACCTTTTTGTAAGATTCAATAGATCTCCAGAACTTGAAGAACTCAGGATCCGCCTTATATGCGTCAGAATAAATTGTTGTTGCTTCAGCATCAGCTTTACCCTTTATACTTTCAGACTTCTCATAGGCTTCTGACAGTATTGAGCGTTTATCATTATCAAGTTTACCAAGCCATTCAGCTTTTTGTCCTTCACCATATGAACGGTAAGCCTGAGCTACCTGATTACGTTCTTTGATCATTCTATTGTAAACACTCTGTGTAAGATCATCAGAGTATCTTATTTGTCTGATGATAATATCTTCAAGTTCAATTCCAAACTGAGGAACTATCTTTTCAGCACTTGTATACATTTCATCAGAAAGTTCATCTCGTCCCTTGGAAATAGGCTCCATTGTTGTGTCTGTTACTGTAAGATTTCTGAGTGCTTTTAGGCTTTCTTTATCTTCAATCTTTATAGGCTCTTCAACCTCTGATTCGTTTATAAGGTTAGAGTTCCTTACTGCTTCACGAAGAAGGTTGTCAGCTATAACTGTTCTAACTGAAGAGTCAATAACATCATCCATTCTGGCATATGCCTGTTGAAG
>JAQQAK010000374.1 GCA_028527945.1 Spirochaetaceae bacterium | reverse complement strand
TCTTCAAATAAAAATGCTGCTAATGAGGCTTTTCAAAAGGCTGCTGATTATTATAGCGAACTAATATCAGCTGGAATAAAAAATGGCAGCCTCTATTATAACCTTGGAAATACCTATGTACGACTTCATAAAATAGGATTTGCTATTTTAAATTATAGACGTTCACTTTTATATAGCCCTAATAATCAACAGGTATGGTATAATCTTGATTATGCTCGCTCATTACAAAAGAATGGTTTTGAGAGTAATACTGAAAATGAAGTTTTACATATAATATTCTTTCTTCATTATCTTATTCCAATAAGTATCAAAGTTACAATTTTAATTGTTGTAAATGCGGCTTTTTGGTTGTTTTTAATTTTGAGACGTTTTGGATATAAATGGAATATACCTTTAGTCGTGGCTCTTATCATTCTACTATTCTCTGCTGCTTCAGTATTTGTTGATATGCGTAATTCTAAAGTACTTCATGGCGTTGTTACAGCGGACGAGACAATAGGACGATTGGGTGATAACAAAAGTTATGAATCTGCTTTTGACGGCTCTCTTTATGACGGAGTAGAGTTTACTGTAAAACAGAGAAGGGCAGGCTGGGTTCTTGCAGAATTACCTGATAATAATTTGGTTTGGATAGAAGGCGAAGATTGTATGATTATTGAGGAATGATTGTGTAGTTTAAATTCATTAATAGCAAATTGTCATTTATTACTCAATAATTTTACATATATTTAACAAAGAATAAATATTATATATATTTGCAAATCATAATTTAATTTTATTTTTATTTAAGACTAATCAATTATTTATAATATGATTTTAGTATTTTCTCTATAAAAAGATATACGGTCTATTTGATCGGCGATTTTCTTGAGGAGAAAAAACTAAAATGAAAAGAACTCTTAAAACCATGTGGGCTATGCTCGTAATTTTTGGTGTAGTTACGTTTTTGACTGTTGGCTGTAACGATGATACAGTTGAGGTCGGAAGTACAACACCAACTCTTACTGTGGGAACTCCAACTCTTTCAGCGACAACTGCAACTGCTGGAGAAAGTAAGGATATTACTGTAGAGGTTGCAGTTACTGGTGCTGGCAGTGCTGTAGCTGATAGTGTTGTTATTTCTGGAGACAGTTTATCATCTGCTGTTTCAATGACTGAAGGTGATTCAAGCTGGAGTGGAACTATTACTGTTAATCAATCAGTTGCTGCTACACTTTCTTTTACAATTACAGCTTCTGATTCTACTAATGATGTAAGTGCTACAGGTACATTTACTGTTACAGTAAGTGAAGCAGGTTCCATTGCAGCTTATGTCTCAAAGTTTATAACGTCTGCGGATAATCCTGATGTAGCAAGTGGTGATGCTTGGTTTGATGTTACTATTAATGACATAAGTGCTCTTGGATCAGAATGGTATATAAAATATGGCAGTTATAAATATTTAAATACCGCTATAAGTTCTTCAAACATATCTGCTTCAATTGCTGATGGAGATATTATTAGAATACATTCAAATAACTGGACTGGAACTGCTGACACAACAGTAAAGGGTGACGATAGCAGATGGGATTTTGAATCTGAAAATAAATATGTTAATGACGGCGATACTTATGGTATGTTTTTTATACAAACAGGTTCTGGAGATCCTTCAAGTAGTAATGTTATTAGTATTCTTCCATTTAATGATTCTATAGATAATGCGTCAAAAAAATACTGGTTTTCAGACGATGTTGCAACACTTTTTACAAGTCTTGTTTCAGCTGGGCTTTGGTTAGCTGATGATTCAACATCATGTTCTAGTGGTGTGCAAATAAATGGTGATACAGACGTTTGTAGCTGTGACAGCGTTGCCACCGCAAAAGGTGATGTAACTGTATCAAGTTATGTAGTAGTGTCTGTTGCGGAAACTTCTTCAACAGTTAAAGCAGGCGGCAGTAATACTTTTACAATTTCAAGAACTGGTTCAACAACCAGTGCGTTAACAGTTTCTGCAAAACTATCAGGAACTGCTACTAAAGATACAGATTATACTTGTTCAGATGTATCAAGTGACACTGTTACAATAGACGCAGGAAGCTCCTCTGCTACAGTAACAATAGCTGCAGAGTCAGGAGCAGATTCAGATGAAACTATTATTCTTACTGTATCTGATGGCTCCGGCTATAAGGCCAGTCCCGGCAGCAATAGTGCTACAATGATAGTTAGTGTATATACAACTGTATTTTCTGATGATTTTTCAACAGATTTGAGTAAATGGACTGCAACCTCTGTAACAGGAGATCAGGAATGGACATATAAATCAAGCTATGGCATCGACTCCTCTGGATGTGCCTATATGAGCGGATATAATAGCGGAACTAGTTATGACAATGAAGATTGGCTTATTACTAGTGTTGATTTAACATCTTACAGTAATGCTGCTAAGTTAACTTTATATGCAAATCTTTATGGATCTTATGGAGGGGGCGATGATTTAACTGTATTGGTCTCAACTTCTTATGATGGAACAAGTACCCCTACTGATAGTGCGTTTACAGATCTTTCTGTTACTCTTCCTTCGACTACAAAAACTTATACGGAAGTTTCTGCTGATTTATCTACATATATTGGAAATACGGTTTATATTGCTCTCAAATATGTAAGTGAAACTTCAGGAACTGATACTTGGGAAATAGACAATGTCGTTGTTGGTGCAAAATAATTTAAATTAAACAATAATTTGTCCCTTCGCTATGGTGGAGGGATTTTTAAGCCTAAAGGATTCATTCTCTTGAACAGAAAACTTCTGACCATAATTATATTCATTCTAACCGTAATATCTTCATGCTCGGCTAATAGCAGTACTGATTTCTCAGTAAGTATTAGTATTCCAGAAGGTGTACTAACATCTGGTTCTTCTTCAACTTTTAACGCTGTCTGCAGCAATGTTCCTGATGGAAGTAGTCCTGTCTACACCTGGTGTGTTGATAATGTGAGCATGAAGAGAGAAAGCCTTGGAAGCTATATTTATACACCTGAAGAGTCTGGAACGTTTACTATTGGCGTTATGGCTGATTGTGGAAATATTACAGATTGGGATGAGGTTATAGTTGAGGTTGAAACTTCTTCTTGGAGTCAAACAGTAAGTGAGGCTGATGACTCCACTGATGATGAATCTGAAGATACAGAAAACAGTCTAAGAATTGCATGTTGGAACATGGAAGACTTTAGTATTTCTGGTTCTTATACTGCTGCTGCTGAGTTTGTCTCAAGTGAAGAAGTTGATGTAATAGTGATGGAAGAAACTCAATCAGATGATGAGGCTGGTCTTGAGTCCGCTCTAAAAATAGAAGGTATCACGATGCCATATACATCATATTGTGCCGCAAATAGCGGTGAAGATGGTTTTTTGATATTTAGTAAATACGAAATAGAAAATACTGGTAAAGTGGCATACTCAAGCGCTGTAGATCCTGTATCTGGAGATACAATGAGTTTTGCATATCATAGACCAGTGTATTGTTTTGAAATAGTTTTTAATGAACATGAAGTTGTTTTTTATGTCTGCCATCTCGATTCAGGAACTGCTGAAACAGATCAAAAAAGAAGACGTGCTCAAAGTTCGGCTTTAAGGCAATATATTTTATCAAATGACGACACTTCATCAGGTTACATAGTTATTCTGGGAGACATGAACACTATGGGAGATGGCATTAATCGAGATGGAGGGCTTATTGGTCCATCAGATTTTACTGATAATGAGCTTGATTTTGATATAAAAGGGAGTACTGTGGATACAATCGGAACTCTTGGGCATCTATTGATGAAAGCAGACAGCGATTCAATTAACGATTTTATATCAATAAACTATAGTCTTCTTCCTAAAAAAAGAACTCAGCAGTATAAAACCTCAACATACTTGAGTCTTCTTGACCATATTATTGTTTCACCTTCTTTATATGAAAAATGTATTGCATCTAGCTTAAAAATAAAAACAGACTGGAGCAGCTATTCTGATCATTACCCAGTAGTTTGCTCTTTTGAATTCTGACATAAGGGTAAAAGGAGAATATTACGTGAAAAAAAGATTAATCCCTTCATTGCTGCTGCTATTCATATTTCCATGTTTTACAGTAGCCGCAGGAGATTTGGATCTCGGTCTGGATCTTGACTTTACTGTTGCAAATGAAAATATGAGTGACACTTTAACCACTGAAGACATTCCTGGTGTAACAATCAATTCAACCTTTTTAAGTACACTTCTTAATGTTGATATCGGTGGGTATCTTTCTGATAAGGCTGAGATCGACAGAGCCTATCTCTCTGGTGATATTACCTCTAATGAGAAAGATGATCTTCTTGAAAAAGCTGCAAAATGGCGCTTTTCTTCATCTATAAATCTCGCGGCTGCGTTACTTGATGATGAAAGTTCTATAGACGATGATGACAGTAATGAAAATTATTATGATATTCTTCAAACAATGATTGACTGGTATGAGAATAATCGTTTTGAGTTTGGTTTACCAAAACTTGTATGGCCAACAACAGAATATGGAAGTGAAACAGGCCAGACACAGTTTATTACAGGTAGTACTGTTACAGATATCGAAGATGTAGAGTGGACAGAAGCAATCTGGTATGATGCGCGGCTTCTTTATGATGAAGTTAAAAAGATGATTGAACTAAGAATTAATGCTATCTCTTCAGATATTGATATTCAGGCTAATGATGATCTACCTGATCAGTTTAACTTGTCTGGCGATGCGCTTACACTAGCAAAATTAGAGAAAAGGGCATGGGAAGAATATCAGGCTTATGTTTTTGGTGCTTCAACAAGCACTGCGATTGAGGATGTTCTTTATAACACAAAACTTGAGTTTACAAATATTGCTGGTATCTTCGATTTCTGTTTTTCCTGGCAGACAAATTACTTGTCTGTTGGTGATATGATCGAATCAAATCGAGCAGCTCAGGATGAGAAAGGTCTTGGAGCTTCTGTATCTATAACTGATGCTATTATCCCCGGCTTAACTGGTGGGTTAAGGTTTCAGATGAGTGGAGGACAAAGCACTATAGCTGAAGATTGGTCTACGTTAAGTTCAGAAGAATATGATGGCGAGGCTTCAGATAAAGGTATTCTTTTTAATACTCAATATGCTTTTAAGAATAATTTTAAATATTCTGAACTCAATACTTTGATAGGGTTCGAGGGCGGTGTTCTTGATATCATGCATCCAATTAACTCAGCTGGTTCTTTAACCTTGAATACAACTCTAAATGTTCCAATGCAGCCGCATTTTATTAGAAGATATAACGGTAATGCTTCTTTCGATCTTAACCTTGATGCTGAAGGAAACATTCTTGGTTACGATGATGAATATCAGGAAGGAGAAGAGGCTCTTGGTTACGCGGCCGGAGGTCTTCTTACTCTCGATTACTGTGGTATTCAGCCTTCAGTTTATTTTAGATGGAAAAGTGAAGAATATGGCGGAGATGACTACGGAAACTGTGTAGAGGATCGCTTTACAGAACGTTCTCTTGATGATGATTTTGATAACACAAGCCTTTCAAGCGCAATGGCTCTTGAGTACGGACTTACTCTTGATATGATGAAAATCTTTAATAGAGAGCTTGCTATATATTTTAAAATGCAAAATATGTTGACAGATGACAAGAGAGCTGGATGGCGAGCAGGACTTAATTTTAATTTTGGTAAATCTGATATTTTCAGAGATTTTAACTGTACAAATTTCTTTGATCTAATTCTTGCAAAAGCTATGAGTCTTCCAATTTCGGGAGACGTTGAAGTCGGTGTTTATGGTGATCATCCTATAACAGGACTTGTAAGACTAGTATATACCCCGGTAGAAGCAATCTCATTTATTGGAAGAGTTGAAGCTTATAATGACTCATATGATAACAGGGTTTGGGGCGCCTCTATAAGTACAAGGCTTTCATACTAGGAGATGGTCATGAAAAAAAATAAGAAAGGAATTTTAATATTCCTGGCCATGCTTTCTGTGACTATATTCAATTCTTGTGATTTATTCACTGAGCAATCAGGAAATAACAGGACTGTGTCAGGCCAGGTCTTAACTTCTGATGGAACTCCTTTGGCTGATGTTAAGATAACTATAATTTGTACAGAAACATATGAAGCAACGACAGATAGTTCTGGAAAATTCACGATAACCGGAATAAGTCCTGGACGCTATAGTATTGAGGCATATTTGTATGATTATACTATAGCATCAAATCTGGAATCTGATTGCCTTAGTTTGGTATGGGAGGATAAGTCTGATTTAAGTCTTACGGCTTATACAGATGATAACATTCCCATTGGAGTAATTCAGGGAACTGGCCATACTTCTCCTATAAAGGGGCAGGCTGTATATAATATAGAAGGAATTGTTACTTGCCTTTATTCTAATGAAGAAAAAGGATTTTTTATGCAGGATCCTGAAGGAGATGGAAACGACTCTACATCAGACGGTATCTTTGTAAAAACTCATTCAGAATTAGATGAACCACTGTATGAGACTGTTCCTACAGATTTGACAGTAGGAGATCTTGTAAAAGTTTCTGGAACAGTAGATGAGCAGAGCGTTGCTAATTATCTTGGTTACAGTGATGGCTATCTTACAATCACAATGATTGATAAGCCTATTGTTACAATATTAAGTTCAAATAATACTCTGCCTGAAGCTATAGAAATAGGTGATAATGGTAAAAATATTCCTTATGATACAGATGAAAATGTTATAAATTTCTGGGAACCAATGGAAGGTATGAGGGTTAAACTTGAAGATCCTTTGACAGTTGGAGAAGACAGTTACTGTAATTTTCCTTGTATTCTTAATGGGGGTGCTCACATGAATCTTGATGGAATAATTACAGATAACGGAGGTTATCTTCTTGTCGATAATGTTCAGAATCCTGAAAGGTGTTTTATTTACTGGGAAGACTATGACGATAATCCTCTTGCTGGTTCTTCCTTTTCAGCTGGAGATGTCACAGGAGTTGTAAGCTATACAGGGAATGGTATCTATACTGTAAATCCGGCAAGTTCTTCTGATATAGGCTCAGTTAATGGTGTATATGCTGATGATCTATCTGAGGAAACCACAACCATTGTAGGTGATTCAGAAACTCTAACTGTAGCGGTTTACAATATTGAGAACTACGGTCCAGAATGGGAAGATGACAGTGAAACTGCTGAAGATGCAGATAATTATGATGATAGAAATCAGAAAGCTACAGCTTTAGCGGATGATATAGTAAATAATCTTGGTTCTCCTGATATTATTGTTCTTGTAGAAATGGGTGATGATTATCCTACAAAAGTTTTATACCAGAATACAATGAACAGTTACTATATTCCTGATGGAGAAACTTCAGCTGAAGGAAATGCTAAAAAGCTTATAACAAAGATAAAGGCTATAGATTCTTCATTAAACTATTCTTATACAGACATTGCCCCTGAGGACGGTAATGAAGGAGGAAAACCTGGAATGAATATACGGGTTGGCTTTCTTTATAATACAAACAGGGTAAACTTTACTAAAGTCGGAGATGCTGATTTTGATGATCAAACATGCCCTGTAAAGGATAATGATGGAAACATAATGCTTTCTCAAAATCCTGGACGTATTTTAGATAGTTCGTTCAATAATAGTCGAAGACCTTTAGTTGGATGTTTTGAATTTAATGATGAACCTATTATTATAATAGGTTGCCATCTTAAATCAAAATTAGGTGATTCTCCTGTTTTTGGAGCTGTACAGCCTCCTGTTTTTAGCAGTGAAGCTAAAAGAGTTAAACAGGCGGAAGCTGTAGCGGAATTTGCTGCAAAATGTTTAACCATGGATTCTAATGCTAATGTTATTATTTGTGGAGATATGAATGATTATGGTTTTTCAGAAGCTGTTGAAGCTTTGGAAGTTCCTTATATGA
>JAQQAK010000373.1 GCA_028527945.1 Spirochaetaceae bacterium | reverse complement strand
AACACCATCACTACAAATGTAAAGTATAACTGGTTTATTAGCTCCGATATAATTAATGACATTAGCAAATTTTGATGCTTCAGTCCCACTATCTCTATCAACAGTAGAAGAGCTAAAACCATTTTGAGTGGCATACTTTATACCTCTTTTCATTTTAGCTGGCAAGGTCGCTCCCCAGTCAGTGTCGTTATCAGTAGAATAAAATGTATCCATTAGGTCTGCCAAATCTATCATGCATTCTACAGCTGTATTAGAGTCTCCCGCACCATATGCAGTATCTTTTTTCTTATATTCATAAGAATCTGCTAAGCCGAAATTTATCCCCTTATTGTCCTGCCAATATTTATAAACTACCGTCCAAGCTGTTGGACCACATCCTATACAAGCTGCTTCTTCCCGATTAGTTATACCTAATAATCCAACGACATCAACATATGGTTGTCGCCATGCTGCAGTTTCTCCTGAAAGTACAGCGCTTGAACTTGCAGAAGGCATATCACCACTTCCATACATATTATCAGAGCTGGTTCTTGTGGTTGTATTATTTGATGCTGTGCTATCACCATAATAGTTGGCAATATCTTCAGAACCATAATAAGGCATACAGCCTTTTTCCTTGGCCGCCTCGATATAAGAGCTTATATTATCAGATCCTACATAAGTGCCTTTTTGTGCGATTATTCGGCTATTAAGATCAGAATCTCCAGTACTTCTACTTGCGTCGCTTTCTTCCGCTGCTGCGTTGGTAAACCAGTCAAAACGATATACATCAAAATCATTACGCCCTAATTCTGAGCGGTATTCTTCTGTAATAGTTGCTCCTTCATCCCTAAATTCGGGAACACTCATGTCGGTTTGATTAATGTTTACCAGAATATAACCGGCATCTTCTCCATTAGTTGTTATTTTACATTCATAGTATGATGTTCCATCAATACCGGGAGTTTTTACCGGGTATGCGGCAGTAATCTCTGATGAATCAGTCCAGTTTGAATCGCCAAAAGAACATACAGATTCCAGCCATTCTTCTGCCGTTTCAATAGCAGATTCTTTAGAAATTATTGTTACATTTTTACCATCATTCACACTTTGACTTTCAATAATATCTTCTACGCTGTAATCATTATCGCCATCGACTGAACAACTATAACCAAAGAGAAGAAGCAGAAATATAACACATAGAAATATCAATGTTTGATAATTGATTTTTTTTCTTTTCATTTTCGAGACCTTCAATTAAATCATTTTTAAACGTAAGCTATTTTTACCTATTACCTGAAACACAATAGATAAAACGTATTCCCATTGCAATGCTTTTTACTAAATCATAATTACAGAATTATCTTAGACCTCATTTAGAAAAGATAACAAGTCAATTTATAATTATTAATACTATAGTTATATACTAATAATACTTTTTGTTTAGGAATAATTTTAACATCTGTTACCATTTTTCTGCTTTGATATGTCATTTAAAGCGTCACTTAAGATAAAAAAGCCATAAAAAAAGTTTTGACTACTCCAAAACTCTTTACCCTTACTAGTGGGAATATGATTCGATCAAAAAACAAAATCTTTGTCAGTTTGTCAAACCGAAGTTCAAGCTTGAGAAGCAACACAAAGAGGAAATAAGGTAGTGTTGAGAATGCCAGAGGACTAACCAGACGAGTTTGGCCTAAAAACAGACTACGCCTTGATACCCGATGAAGATATTGCTAAGCATGGGTACAGGTTAAACACACGCCCAAGGAAGCGTTTCAGGTTACTCTCTCCTTTTGAGATGCTTTGTGTTGCTTTGACTCTTTTAATGCAGAAAAAAAATTACAACTTGTTATGTTTTATACAATTATGATGAGTTGTAATTTTTTACTTCAAAGCTTATTTAAAAACTAACCGACTGTTTAGTTATAGCAATTGCCTGACACATCCCCAGAAAGATAAAAGATTTTATTATGCGGCAGTACCGCCTTCCCCCTCTTCTTTAGGAGCTTCCTCGATGAATACCTGAAACGGTGTACGCCCTTTCATGTTGCGACCTTGATGTACACGTTTGTTATTATAGTGCTCCAAATACTTTTCAAGATCTTCCTGCATCTCTGATAATGATTCATAGAACTTCTCTCGTCCCTTAATTCTGAAATGCTCATCAAGTAAAGTTCTGTGCATTCGTTCTACAAAGCCGTTGCTCTGAGGCCGACGAACTTTTGTAGTCCTGTGCTCAATCTCTTCAAGCTGAAGAAATAATTCAAACGGATGGAGGTCTGGTCTCCCGCAGTATTCACGTCCATTGTCGGGAAGCACGTTCTTAACCTTCACATCATGTTTTTCAAAAAATGGTAGAACATCATTATTCATAACCTGAACAGCTGTTACCGGAAGTTTATTTGTATACAGTCTGCCCCATACATGACAGCTATTGCAATCTATTACTGTTTGTAAATATACCTTGCCGATTCCTTTAAGGTGACCTACCATAAATGTATCTATAGAAACAAGATAGCCTGTATATATTGTCTCTATATAACGTTCTCTAAACTCTGGATTAAATTTTTCAAGAAGCTTTATTTGCTCTTCTGATAGCTTAAACTTTTTGTTTTTCAGCTTTTCTTCCAGCCTGAGTAATCGCTGATGTTTGGTTCCAATTTTCTCACAGATCCATACAACACGAACCCCACCGGAACTTACATTTACGCCATTCAATGCTAACTGTTGAGAAACCTTTAAACATCCATGTGTTGGAAACTCAAGACTATAATCCAGAATCTCTTTTTCTATTTCTGGCGGGACTCTATTTGGATGTGGATTTCTCGGTCATGGTAATTGGTCGATGAGTCCTTGGGCTCCATAGGTTTGATAATTTCTTCTGATTTCGTAAAACTGTTGCCTGGAATATACCATGATTTTACAGGCTTTGCTGACATTTCCTAATTATTCTGTAAGTTCAAGCATGCTCGACTTTCGCCTTGCAGCCTTCTGTGATACATTTTTTTGATGGCCATTTGTACCTCCTGATATAAATCTTTCGCAAAATCATTATATCTTCCTGAGATCTTTTGGCCACCTTTTTTAGCCAACTGTCAGCTTAATACTATAACTGTTCATTTTATTAAACATTTTTTTCATTATAATATTATTGATGTTTAAGTAACCACTACAATATAATAAATGATTCGAAATCCTAATATATTATTTAAATCATTTCACATTTTATTTTTTTCTAACCATTTCTTTAGATTTGGTGAAATTTTCTCATTACATTTATCTAAAAGTTCTCTTCCTCCAGGATAATTAATAATTTCAAGATAATCTTTTTCTATATTAACTTTATACTCTTTATTCTTTATATTTATACCTAGAATTAATCTATTAATTTCATAATTAATTATTTTTTCTTGCCTATTTCTTTGCTGTAATTCCATTGCTTCAGTAATAAACTCATATGCTTTTTTATAATCTTCTTCAATATCG
>JAQQAK010000372.1 GCA_028527945.1 Spirochaetaceae bacterium | reverse complement strand
TTCACCAGTTATGTTGAGAGAGTGATTTTTAGTTTAGGTGCGTTTTATAGAATATGAGAAAAATAGTAATTGTTTTAATTTTATTAATTATACTTGTTTCTTGTAATCTCAATGTTGATTTTCTAGGCTATTTCTATAGTTATTCAACTCCAAATCAGCGATTTACTGAAAGTCAGTCCTTGGAAGATAGAGTTTCTACAGAATCATTAACAAGTACAGGAGATAGTTATAGTTTTTCTATAATTTCAGATGTTCATGTAAATGAAGATACAGAATATTTTGAAAAACTAATTGATGAGATCCTTCCGGCTGATGATATTATAATTTTTGATTGCGGAGATTCTGTTCAATCAGGAACCTTTGAACAATTTTCAAAATATAAAGAAATCATGGACGGTTCAGGTAAGTTTTGGTTTCAGAGTATTGGAAATCATGATCTATATTATAGTGGATGGAAAAATTATAAAAAAACTATAGGAAAGTCTTCATATAAAATAGAAATTGGAACAGAAGGCTCGTCTGGTTCATTATTAGCCATAATTTTAGACAGCGGGAATGCTGCTATAGGAAACTTGCAAAAGAATTGGCTTGAAGAAATTCTTGTCTCTGAAAGCGGCTTATGGAATCATATTATAGTTTTAACTCATTCTAATTTTTTCTCTAACAGAGCTACTACAGTTGTTCAATATGGAGATCCTGATGAAGTTTATTACCTCATGAGTTTATTTGAAGAGTATGGTGTTTCTTATGTTTTTATGGGGCATGAACACCAATGGTCTCAGAGAATTATTAATAACGTTACTTATGTGACATTGGATCCAGTTATAGATAGAAATAATAGTTCTTACGAGCATGTTACAATAAATGGCGATGAACTCAGTTTGGAGCGAGTTTATATTGATTATTAAAACTTTATTAAAAGAATTTACTTGACTACCTATTTATATATGACTAATTTAATAATAAGTTGTAACGTATACCTGCTAAACGTTAGGTTTGGCAAAATTAAGTAGAGGCAATATGAAAGATACCTTGATCGAACAGTTTATGTGCCTTGTAGAAAAAATAGCTGCTACAAGCAAGTGTTCTTATCATTTTGAAACTGATACAGATATTTACCGACGAGAGATTCACGCAATAAAACTCATAGGAGATCATAGTTCTCTTCATGTTTCCGAGATTGCCAGAAAGTTTGGTGTTACAAAAGGGGCTGTATCTCAAATATTAAAAAAGCTAGAAAAAAAAGGATTAATTCAAAAGTTTAGAGATGAAGAAAATAATACCAGAATGTTAGTAAGGCTGACTGAAAAGGGGCAGACTGCTTATGACGCGCATGAAAAATATCACAGGCAGTATGATTCAGAAATATATGATTTTCTGGACAAGATCAGCCCATCAGAATTAAAAATAATTAATGAATTTGTGGAAATGATAGACAAGATGTGGGATAAGCACCTATGAGTAGAATTGACCTGAATGATTTCTCACAAAGACAGAATAAAGGATTTATAGATGATTAGTATAAATGATTTACAGGTAGAGGTTGAAGGGAAGAATGTTCTTAATGGCGTAAACCTTGAAATACCTGAAGGTGAGGTTCATTTACTTTTGGGGCCTAATGGGAGTGGTAAAACTTCCCTGATAATGACAATTATGGGATATCCTCAGTATAGAATTACAGGTGGAAGTATTTCTATGAATGGACAGGATATAACAGAGCTTGATATTACAGAAAGAGCTCGTCTTGGCATAGGTTTAGCTGAACAGCGTCCGCCGTCTGTAAGCGGGGTAAAGCTTCGGATGCTGCTTGATTATATTCTTAAAGAACATGAAGATAAACAGGAAAGGGTTCTTGAACTTATTAAAGAAGCGAATATGGAATCTTTTTTAGATAGAGATATAAATGAAGGTTTGTCAGGTGGAGAAATAAAGAGGTCTGAAATACTTTTGCTATTAAGCAGGCAGCCTCTTTTTGCCATGCTTGATGAGCCTGATTCTGGAGTGGATCTTGATTCTCTTGAACTTCTCAGCTCAATGATAAATATATTGTTTTCTCCAAAAAAAGAGTATCCGGCTAAGCGAGGCACGGGATTACTAATAACTCATTCAACTTATATGCTGGATAGAATAGATGTAGATAAAGCTCATGTAATGATTGCTGGCGAGCTTGTATGCTCAGGTCATCCTCAAATCATCATGAATAAAATAGTAGACTCAGGATTTGAATCCTGTATTGAATGTCGAGAGAAATAATTATGGTATCAAACAATATAAAAGAACTTGATAGAAATGACAGTACAATATTGTCAGAAGTCGGAATATCTACAGAAGATGAGAAAAGATCTGGAACCTTTGTTTTGAAAGATTCAGAACCTGTTTGTTCTTGTTCCAGTCTTGAAGGTGTTGAACTTTTGCCTATGGCAGAGGCTCTTGAAAAGTATGACTGGTTATGGGGCCAGTATTACTGGGGGCTAATTCCTGAAGATGATAGTCCTCTTCCAATGGATCAGACTATTTCAAAAAAGCCTCTTGGTTATTTTCTCAGAGTAAAAAAGGGGGAACATGTAAAACTCCCGTCACAGGCAGCTTTGTACATGACTGGCTCTCTTGGAAAGCAGATTCTGCATAATGTGGTAATACTTGAAGAAGATTCAGAGCTTGAACTTATAACCGGATGTATATCAAATGCGTTTATGAGAGGCGGAGAGCATATTGCTGTTAGTGAAACTTATATTGGAAAGAATGCAAGCCTTATTAACACAATGGTTCATAGCTGGGGACGTGATGTCAGGGTAAAACCGCATTCAGCTACAATTGTTGAAGAAGGTGGCAGCTATGTGAGCAATTATATATCACTTCGTCCTGCGGGAATAGTTGATTCAAATCCTGTAACATATTTGAATGGAACCGGTGCGTCGGCCAAGTATTTTAGCGTGATTCTTGGTTCTGAATCTTCAGAGATAACCCTTGGAGGGGATGTTTACCTTAATGCTGATGAAACCAGCGCCGAGATTGCTCATCGAGCGGTATGTACTGGCGGAAAGATTATTCAAAAGGGGCTTCTTGTAGGAAAGGCCTCTTGTCATGCTCATGTTGATTGTTCCGGAATGCTTATTTCTCCCGGAGAAGATGGATACATTGAATCAATACCTGGACTCAGATCTCACCATGAAGAAGCTCAGATGAGTCATGAAGCCAGCATTGGAAAGATTGCTCCCCAACAAGTACAATACTTGATGGCTCATGGTATGGAAGAGAGAGAGGCAATCTCAATGATTGTTCGTGGCTTTCTTGATGCCGACATAACCGGTTTGGGACCTGAACTAGATCAGCGAATAGCTGAAATTGCGGAGCTTGCTGGTCACGGAGAATAGAATGTAATTAAGTGCGGGGCGTTATAAAGCCCCGTCATTTTGTTTTGAGTATTCCCCCTGAAAACTTTTTATTATGTTTCCAAAAAGTTCTGCTTGTAAGATAAGTAAAGTTTGATGCTTGACATTTGTCGAGAATTAATTAACTATTCACTTAGTTATGAGAAAGCGGGACAGGGCATACACAAGAAATTTGATACTACAGACTGCTATAGATAAATTTGCCGAGAACGGCTTTGACTCAGCCAGTATTAGCCAGATTGCAAAGACCGCGGAGGTTAATCAGGCTCTTATATATTATTATTTTGACAGCAAACAGGCTATTCTTGATGAAATCCTGAACAATTTTATTAATACTGCCAACAGTTTTCTTGTTGAGATTGCTGCCAAACAGTATAGCTATGGCTCTGAAGAAATGAACGAGCAGATGGCTAAATATAACAGCTATATGCTTGAAAACGAAAAAGTCCTTCGCCTGCTGTTAATGGAATCTTTGAAAGATGAATATGAGGTTCCGCCTATTTTTAGACTGATAGATTTTCAGGCTAAAGGTTTCGCTCTTGATGAAACCGTCTCTGAGATGAACTTCCGCGGATATAATTTTGGTGAAGATTTAGATCAGCATCGTGTAACAGAGTTTTTTACCGGTATTATGCCAACTGTTATTTTTAGCCTTTTTCGCGATAAATGGAGCAGTCATTTTAATCTTGAAAAAGATGAACTTGATAAACTTTTTATTAAGGCTAATGAGGATACACATTCAAGGCATCATAAAGAATGAATTTTTTTACCTACATACTAATTAAACACTTAGTAAGTAAGGGGCCAGGAGATATTGTATGATAGAGATTTATTATTATTCAGGGACAGGCTTTACTTTAAACGCCGCTAAATTATTTGCGAATGAGCTTAAAGAAGAGGTTCGGCTTGTTCCAATGCTTGGAGCCTTTAATTCAGGTCTTACTGAGAGTGAGGCTGAAAATGTAGGACTTTTTATGCCTATGCACGCCGGAACTATACCGCTTTTTTGTAAGAAGTTTCTTGAAAACTTTAAATTTACCAGAGCCAAGTATATTTTTTCACTCATCACAAGTGGGGGAGCTTCTACAAAAATTCATAAAGATATTGATCATCTTTTAAAGAAGCAGAAAAAAAACCTTGCGGCTTATCAGTTCGTAGTTACTCCCAATACATTTGATCCAGTTTTTAAGGTACCTCTTGATGAAAAAACATTAAGAGAAAGAGATAATATTGGGCAGGATATAAAAAACTTTGCTGGCGTTGTTAGCGATAGAAAACATGAAATAAGACTCAAGTACCGGAACCGAATTGTTGAGAATTTTGTCTTTCCATTAGTAAAATTAATAAATCATGCAACAGACTATTTTTGGCTTCAAAATTGTTTCTGTGCTAATGATAAATGCATAGGCTGTGGTAAATGTGAGACACTTTGTTTATCCGGAAAGATTAAGATGAAAGATGGACGTCCCCTATGGCAGAAAGACGTCTCCTGTCAATATTGCCTGGCATGTTTACATTTTTGTCCTGTAGAAGCCGTACAGATAAGCTCCAAAAAGGACTTGCCTCCTGGAAGAATTTTTTGCAAGGATATTTCTACAAAAGAGTTGAGAGCCCAGAAAGAGTATGTCAGAGAGGAAGTATAAATTATAAAGATTTAAAAATAAAATCGTGTAAACATTAAGATTAGAAATTATATTCTCTCACATGGTTTCTTGTTAGTTGATATTAACTAAAATAGTATATAAAATACATGTTAATACAGATAAACATTTATATGTGAGGGAGCAATGTCTAATACTCAGAAAAAAGATGGACTTCTTGGAAAAGTTCTGCTTATAAGTATTTCTATAATGTTTGTTATTTCTTCAACATCTCTGCTTCATTCTAATGAGGCAGAATTTATTATTGATAGATTTGAAGGTATTACTTCATTCAGTTTTTCATTATTTGATACTATTTTATATGTTGCCTATCTTATTGCTGGCCCATTTGTTGGATTTTTAAGTGCCAGAACAGGAAGGCGTAGAATATTTGTAATCATTGGTGCCGCTGGAACAGCTTTTGCTACAATATGCATGACGCTTGTTCATAACTATTCTCTGCTTTTGGTTTTCCGATTTTTTGAGGGGGCGTTTTGTGTCGCGTCATGGCAAACTCTTATGACAATGATTCTTGATCTTTCAGATAGCACAAACCGCGGCCGTAATATGGGAATATTTGGTACTTTTATGGCTATATCTATGGGGCTTGGGCCTATGTTTGGCGGATTTCTCGCTAAAATATCATTGTTTACGCCATATTATGTTTCTTCCGCTCAATGTGTTCTGGCATTTATTATAACAGTACTCTTTATTAGAGAACCTCTTGTAGCAAAAGCAAGTCAAAAACCGGGCATTGCGGAGTCTCTTGCCTTTGCAAGAACAAAACCTGCTGTAATTGTTCCAGCTATGTTTAATCTGGTAGATAGACTACATATGAGCTTTATAATTTTTATGGTACCGCTTATGCTTAAACAGCTATTGAAGCTTGGGCCGGAATACCGAGGAATGTTACTTGGAGTAAACGGCCTTTCATATATCATTTTACAATATCCAATTGGCCGATTGTCTGATAGGGTCGGTAGATTTAAACT
>JAQQAK010000371.1 GCA_028527945.1 Spirochaetaceae bacterium | reverse complement strand
GGTTTAATACCCCGCAGTTCTACTGCGGAATCTTCTATTTGGAAAGAGTATTTTTGTGTTGGGTATGAAACCTGACCGTCTAAACCCATTCCTTGCAGAACCAACCATACTTCGGAGCTCTGCTCCGGAGTGGTTGATTCCTTCCTTTTTCAGGGTTTCTGCTCCGACAAAACATCAAAAACCCTTAATATTTCTGCTATTGTTTTGGGACTCCCATAAACAATATACTTGGCCTTTTGAGATTCCGGATAATAAAAGAAATCGAACCTTGAGTTATCCTCTGACGCTCCACGACTGTTAAGCATGGCCATCAACGAATTGGATATTCGTGACGCCTCTTCAGAATTCTGCTCAGTTATTTCGATTACTGCTGAAACACTTATGCGCTCCTTGATTGTAGCGTAATCAGGCAGCTCCCGCGCGGTATCAGCTGCAGCCAATTCAGCATGTGAATACCGCTTAAGCTCCGATTCTGTAACCATCCAGGCTCGCCCAATCTTGTTTGCCTTAATTTTCCCCTCATGTATAAACCTTGTAATTGTCTTTACATGCAACTTTAAAATTCCCGAAAGTTCCTTTACCGTATATAATCTCTCATCCATATGGCAGTTTTAACACGTTTTACAGACTTTTATCAAGAGCTTAAAACCTTATTAGGTAGTTTTAGGTAATATTTATATTAAATTGAATATAGAAATTTACGATAAAGCATTTACCCTTTCCTATTGAGTCTCTATTGACATAAAATAGAACTCTTTGTAACATGAACGTATTCATGAATACGTTCATGTTACAAAGGAAGAGATTATATGGGAAAACGGGAAGAAAAGAGCAGACTGTTCCGCGATAAGATTATAAAAGCGGCAAAAATAGTATTTCAGCAGTCTGGCTTTGAGAATACGACAATCGATATGATTGCAACAAAAGCGGAGGTTGGTATGGGAACAGCCTATAACTACTTTCAATCA
Source organism: Spirochaetaceae bacterium (assembly GCA_028527945.1). Lineage (GTDB taxonomy): Bacteria > Spirochaetota > Spirochaetia > UBA9216 > UBA9216 > Thalassospirochaeta. Next base: position 3,258 of record JAQQAK010000371.1, on the reverse strand, counting down.
AAAGAGGAACTCTTCATTCTGGCCATTTCTGATGAAGTAATAAAGGGGGCGGCATTGTCTATTCCTGAAATTACCTCATCGAATCAAATAACAGACGCGGTAATGGACATCCTTGGGCAATACATGCAGATGATGAATTGGGAGAGAAAGGATCTGTGGCTGACAGCTTTGCCCATAATGTTAAAAAGCACAAAATCCAATGGTATTTCGTTCCTGCAGGCCTTTGAATCTGATTACAAATTAAAATCTGTTATAACAGAATTACTGGAAAATTGCGTAGAGAGAAAAATGCTTGCCGGGGATTTTGATACAGCGTCAGCCTCGGAATTAATTATGGGATCTCTTTTTATTCACATAACAAGCTATATATACACAGAAGAAATGCCTATAGATCAGGTTCTTTCTGGTATAGAAAATAACATTAAATTCATTATCAAGGAGCGCTAGAAAAATTATGAAAAAAGGCCCATGTACATGCCAGAATCAGGCAAATAAAGAAGGATGTGACATACACCAAAATCTGCTGTGCCGGCATAATAAGAAGGAAACACAATTCATGTTTTTCATGATGCTTCCGTTTTACATAACAAGTTTCGGAGGGCTTATTAAGGTTGGAATGGGGCTATGGATAATACCATGGGTGGCATACATAACATTCTTCTTCATAATCATAGAGGGCAATATTATTTGTGGACACTGCCCCTATTACGACATGCCGGGAAAAACTTTAAAATGCCCGGGCAATTACGGAGTTCCTAAACTCTTCAAATATAAACCAGGCCCAATGTCTAAAGCTGAAAGAATACTCTTTATAATAACTGCGTTCTCGACACTTATGTATCCGGTAGTATTATTAACAATTGCCAAAGAGTACCTTCTTGTTGCTATAGCCGCAGCTAGTATTATTCAATTAGTTCTTATATTTAGAAAATGCATCTGTAACAGGTGTGTCAACTTCTCATGCCCAAATAATACAACTGATAAATCATTAAAAGACGCTTATTTCGCACAAAATACTACAATGTCCGAAGCATGGAAAAAAGCAGGCGCTCTGGAGGAAGAATCCACATGAAAAAACACGGACTAGCAAAGTTTGGCCAGATTATTGGAAATCTGGCCGCCGGGCATATTCATGATTATGAATCAATAAAAACTCCCCTGGCTGATTGGCAAGTAGAAGAGAATGAACCCTGGATTCTATACAATGTTAATATCGTGGATGTAATAAATGGAAAAATAAAAGAAGAAAATTCGCTGGTTATATCCGGCAAAAAGATCTCAGAACTTGCGCATAGCAAGCAGCTTGAAAAACTGAAAGAACATTATGGGGTCAAACACATTTTTGATGGCAAGAATCAATATCTGATTCCCGGATTATCAGATCTGCATTGCCATCTTAGCCTTATCAGTGAGTATAAACTGCCAGCCAATGCCTTTTATTATTTTGATGCCCAGAGGGAGAAGAATTGCGAAAACGCTTTGAAAAAAGGCTGCACATTTGCCAGAGACAGCGGCGGCGCCTATGATATGATTCACGGTCTTATGACAAAGATTGAAGAAAACAGGCTGCTTGGCCCCAAGATTTTTCCAAGCTATCAGCTTATGACATCAAGACATGGGATGTGGGACATGGGAGCTTTGGGAATGAAAATGGGGGATGTTCTTTTTGGCGGAGCATTCGGCTATATTGCCAAAAACCTTTCAGACGTTGATAAATTTATAGAAAAGATGTGCAGCATCAACGCCAAGTGCATCAAGTTTTATTTGGAAGAAAAACCAATATACGGCGGGAGGCGGGATCAACTATATAATATGTTTTCTCAGGAGATGGTAAATCATATAACACAAAAAGCCAACGAATACGGAAAAGTCAGCGAGGCTCATTCAATGTTTATAAAGGGCTCCCGAATGGCCATAAAGGGAAGAGTTACATCAATTGCTCACCTGACAGTAGATGAATCCTACTCAGAAAAAGACGCCTATAATATGGCTCAAAATAATGTTGCAATTGTGCCGACAACTACCCTAGGCTGCTATCTTGCCATGAATTTCCGGGGTGCCGAAAGCCAGGACAATGATGAGTTTCGGTTTTACCGCGATATGCTGGAGAAATACACCAAAGCGTCAATTCAGAACGAAATTCTTCCCCAATTAAAAAACTCCTACTCAGCCTTTTTCGATTTTGTCAGGGAAGAGATGCCTGAAAGAAAAATGCCGATGGTAGGAGAAGTGTACCCGGAAAGGATTCACGGATTTCACACCCGCGCTCCGGAAAGTTTTGCCAATTTTAGAAAATCCGGAACAAAGATTGGAATGGGCACGGACGGTGGTACAGGATTAAACTTCGCAGGTAATTTGGCGGTAGAATTCGCGGCCTACAAAAGATACGGACTTTCTGAAGCAGAAATTCTAAAATGCGCCACAATCAATAATATGGAAATACTTGGATTGGAAAATGAATTGGGCAGCCTTGATGAAGGCAAGTACGCTGATATGGTATTAATTGGGAAAAATCCGCTTACGGATATTGAAGCCGTACAGGACATTAAAAAGGTTTATAAAAATGGCAGGTGTTATGTGGAGAACGATTAAAAGATGATATAAAATAACAATATTGCGGACAGTCCAAGACTGTTCGCATTTTAAATAATCTTCCTAATCACCGAGGCTCTTTCAAAACTTAGGAAGTTTTGAAAGAGCTACCTTAATGTAAATGAAGAAAATTTAACAACTTGTTATGCTATATATAATTATCTAATGTTGTTAAATTTTCTTCAAAGCCTCTTTAAAACCCAACCGGGGTTTTGAAAGAGGCTCCACAATTATAAAACTAAACGAAGCGTTCATTGAAAGCTCCCCAGTCTTTGGGTATATTTTTCGTGAGGTAACAAAATCATGGATAATGAACAGACTGGAAATATTATTCGCGAGCTGCGGCTTGAAAATGAAATGACTCAAAAAGACCTGGCAGATATTTTGAATGTCACAGAACAAGCGGTATAAAAATGGGAAAGGGGCCTGGGTCTTCCGGACATTACACTATTAAACAAATTGTCAGAAAGTCTCAGCGTGAATCTAAATGATATGCTGGCCGGCTATTTATGTGAAAATAATAAGGGAATCAACCACTCCGGAGCAGAGCTCCGAAGTATGGTTGGTTCTGCAAGGAATGGGTTTAGACGGTCAGGTTTCATACCCAACACAAAAATACTCTTTCCAAATAGAAGATTCCGCAGTAGAACTGCGGGGTATTAAACC
>JAQQAK010000370.1 GCA_028527945.1 Spirochaetaceae bacterium | reverse complement strand
CAGTGTAACTAGATACATCTTCTTGTATAAAAGAAACAAGGTTGTTCAGTTCTTCTTCGTTTGTTTTAATTTCTCCAATAGAACTGTTCAGCTTTATTATGAACTCACTAAGACTTTCAGACATTTTTCCAAGTTCGTCGTTACTGGTAAATGTTAGTTGTTGATTAAGGTTTCCTTCTGCCATTTTCTGAAGAATATCCTCCATATCTTTAAGAGGAGAGAGTATTCGTTTCATCAGAAATTTAAGAATAACCATAGTTATTATTAAGCCGGCAATAAGCATTCCTGCTATTGTTACAGCTACTAAAGTAGCCCTATGTTTCAGATCATCGAAGTACACACCTGTTCCAATGAGCATATCTGAGCCGATCTTTTTGGTAAAAGCAATTTTTGGATAACTTTGTGTGTCACTATCATTTTTTATGAACCAAAAGGTTAAAAAGTCTCCTTTTGGGTTTTTCTTGACCAATTCGATGTGTTCTCTTATTACATAGTTTCCTTTAGTGTCCTGGAAATCATATAAGCTTGTATTTATTTTTTCTTTAAGATATCTGTGCGCAAGAAGTTTTCCATTCATATCATATAAGTAGAAATATCCGCCTAATTTTTCAGAATAAATTACATTATTAACAAAGGTAAAAAGCGCGTAATCTGCTTGAGCTTTTGGTATTTTTAGGGTTAAAGCGTTATAGTAATCTACGCACGATAAAACTTCACTTTTTATAAGTTCTTTTCTTTCTTCTGTGAGGTTTTCATATTCTATATTATATACAAACGTGTAAATGATTATTGCTAGCAGTATAAACGGAACTGTTATGGCTATTCTTATTTTAGAATGTAAAGAAGTTTTTTTCATTAAGCATCTCCATAGAATTGTCTTATTTAATATTATGTGTATTTTATTTATATAGCAATATAGTTTGCTAAATTTTATGAATAGATAAGCTATTTACTCATAAAAATTAAAATTTAATAAATAATAAACCTATATTATTGAAGGAAAATTATGAACAGTGTTTGTGTTAAAAGTTGGCTAATGTTGCTGTAGTTATTGGCAGAAATATAACTTTAGGTTAAATTTAGATATGGAAAAATTTGACATGCGTTTTAATAAATATATAAAATAAGTGATATTGCTTTGGGATTTATTTTTTCAGCTGGAAGCTGATTAAGTCTTGATCTTCGATGCATTAGCCTATATCTTCGTTTATAGGTAAAATTTACACCCGTTATGGGGGGAGGTCTAGCTTAAAATAGTTTTTCTTCCTGAGCATAGAAAGTAAAGCATAATTATTGAGAGGTTTTATGTCTAAGATTGATAACTATGATATTGCAGTAATTGGAATGGGGTGTGTTTTCCCTGAAGCAAATAATACTGATGAGTATTGGGCAAATATACTGTCTGGCGATGAATATGTAAAAGATATGCCTGAGCATTTATGGCCTATGAAGTCTTTCTGGTCTAAAGAACGTATTAATCATAAATCGGTAACTACGAAAGGTTGCTTTCTTAAAGATTTTGATTTTAATCCAATAGAATACGGGATTCCGCCAAAGAATTTGGAAGGAGTCGATAGAGCACAGCTTGTTGCTATGGAAGCTGTAAAGCAGGCTTTGGCTGATGCGGGAATTAAACCTAAATCACCAGAACTTGAACAGGGTGTTACTGTTATTGGCGCTTCCGGTGTAGATGAGTTTGCTCATGTTACACTTTATCTGAATAGATTAAAGTTTTTTGCAAAGTTTGAACCATATCTTGATGCAGCAGGTCTTTCTTCTTCAGAGAAAGAACAGCTTTTTGAAGAGTTTTCTGAAACATTAAGAAAACGAGGTCACAATTTCTATCCTTCAATAACTTCAATAGGAGCAGTTGCTTCTTCTTTGTCTAATAGAATCGCGCAGGTTTTTGGGGTTAAGGGATTTAACATGTCTGTTGATGGTGCTTGTGCGTCATCTTTCGTAGCTCTTAACACTGCCTGTCATGCACTTATGGCGGGGGATGCCCGTATCGCGATTGCCGGGGGTATAGATTTAGGAATAAATCCTCCCATATATATAGGTTTTTCTCGATTAGGCGGACTTAGTCCTGATGGAAAGAGCAATCCGTTTGATAATAATGCCAATGGACTTGTTATTGGAGAAGGTGGAGGTGTTGTTGTTCTTAAACGGCTTGAAGATGCTGTTGCTGATGGAGATAACATTAAAGCTGTTATCCGTGGAATTGGAACAACAAGTGACGGTGCTGGTCAGGCTATTTATAACCCATCATCAGAACAGAGAGCTATTGCTCTTGAAAAGGCTCTTAAATGCGCGGAGATTAAGGCTTCTGATATTCAGTTTCTCGAAGCTCATGCTACATCTACTGTTGTTGGAGACGCTAACGAGTATGATGCAATAAATGCGGCTTATGGTGATAGAGAGGTTTCTAATCCACTGTATCTCGGAACAGTAAAGCATCAGATTGGGCATTTGAAGGCAGGTTCTGGTGTTGCTGGTCTTATAAAGACTATTCTTGCAATGAACGCGGGAAAAATCCCTCATATGCCAAGATTTAGAGAACTCACAAAACTTGCATCAGAGAAAAATGATGCTTTTATTATAAATAATGAAGTCCTTGATTGGGCTCCCCGTGAAAACGGAAGCCGATATGCTGCTGTTACAACCAGTGGTTTTGGTGGAGTTAACTATCATGCAATTCTTGAACAGGCTCCTTCTTATACTGTTCGTGAACGAGTCACGCCTGACAGGGATATGGCCATTGTAGGTATTGTTAATAGATATCCTGGTGCTATAAAGCCTGAAACTTTCTGGGATAATCTTCTTGCTGGAAAAGATAACTTTGAAGATATTGATGCTGAAAAACTTGGATGGCAGGAGAATATTTCAAAAGGACCTGTTAATGAGCGAATAGGCACTCGTAAGATAGCTCTTCTTGATGATTTTGATATCAATTATTTACGTTTAAAAGTTACTCCAAATTCTATTTCTCAGACTTCACCTGCCCAGATTCTTTCTGTAGAAATGAGTGACAGGCTTCTTGCTGATTATGGAATGGATATAAAGGAACATAAAAATATTGGTGTAAGCATTGGTTCAATGCATGACGATAATTTCTCTACAATTTTCTATCCATTATCAGCTGATGAATATGGTGAAGCCATTCGTCTGACTGAAACTTTTAGTAAATATGCTGATAAAATAACAGATCCTTTACAAAAAACAATTGATGCGGTTCTTGCTGATGGACCTCCTTTGACAGAAGCAACACTTCCTGGCTGGATGTCTAATGTTAACGCAGGAATCGTTGCAAACAGACTTAACTGTAATGGACCAAACTTTACTGTTGATACTGCTTGTTCTTCAGGTTTAGCAGCTTTTCTTCCTGCAATGTACCAGCTAATGTTTTCTGATATCGATGCAATGATTACAGGAGGTCTTAACCGGCACACAACTAACGCGTTTGAGACATCTGTTGATCGCCTTGGCGCAATTGCAGTTGATGTTGCCAAACCATTTGATAAAGATGGTTCTGGTTTTCTCAGCGGAGAAGGCGGTGCATTGTTCTTGGTTAAACGACTTAAAGATGCCAGGGCTGCCAACGATAAGGTTTTTGGAATTATCAGTAATGTTGCTGGTTCTTCTGAATATAAGACTAGATCAATGGTCGCTCCAACAGAGGACGCAATTTATCACGCAATTGCTGAAGGAATGAGGCATACAAAGATTAAACCTGAAGAAATTGGTGTTGTTGATACTCATGGTTCAGCAAACCGTTTATCTGATATTTGTGAGGCTGGCGCTATTGCCAGAGCTCTAAGACCGGAAGGAGGAACTCCTCCTGTTCATATTACTGCTGTTAAATCTCACGTCGGACATAGTTTTGGCGGTTCTGGAGCAGCAAGTGTTTTAAGTGTTATAGGGACTCTTACCGGCCGTCAGGTTCCGGGGATAAGAAATCTTGAAAATTACAGGCCTGAAATAGAAGGAATCCTTGATAAAGCTTGTCCGCAGAAGAAGACTGCACCTCTTGAGAAGACTTTTACAGCAGGTGGTGTAACCTCTCTTGGTCTTGGTGGTGCAAATTATTTTGCTGTTATTTCAGCTGGTGATGAAGGTTTGGAGAATGCTGAAAAAGGTATTTCTTTCAATGTTCCTGAAGCGGCTCCTGCTTCTGCCAGTGTTAGTCAACCTGTTAATTCCTCATCCTCTTCTTCTTATGATACAATTGAGGGAATCTTTAAAATAACAGGTCAATCTCTTGGAGATATAAGAAAGGCTTGTCAGCTTTGGATTGATTCAGGAAAGATTGTCAAGAATGATTCAGATCCTCTTATTTTAACTGCTTCATATGATTCTCCTGCTACTCTGAAAAATAAATTGTCAACTGTTATCAAGTTTATAGATAACAATGCTAATCTTGCTCCACTTGAAAATCAGGGAATATATCTCATTGATAATAGAAAGGCTTCTTCTGAAAAGCTTACTTTCTGTTTTCCTGGTCAGGGCACTCACTATGTTGGGATGGGGCGCTTTTTATATGAGACATTACCTGAGTTTAGAGAAGTTATTGATAAAGTTCACAATCTTGCCAAGGCTGATATTGGTTTTGATCTTCTTGCTGATCTTTACGGAAGTAATGATCCTAAAGAAGCGGCAGCTCATCTTGGAGGCTTGGATGGAGCTCAGATTTCACTGTTTGCAGTAGAAGTAGGTCTTGCCCGTGTTTATGCTTCTATGGGTGTTGTTCCAGATTCAATGGTAGGTCATAGTTTCGGAGAGATTTCGGCTCTTGCTGCGCAGGGTGTATGGAGTCTTGAGGATGCTTACAAGGTTGTTTCAGCCAGAATTAAAGCTGCTAAAGAAGGCGGACGTGGACTTGATCTAAAGATGATGAGCATCGCTTGTAGTGATACTCAGCGTGATGCCCTTTTAAGTCTTGGTGGTGGAGAAGTTGTATTGTCCAATATCAATGCTCCAGGCCAGTTTATTTTTGCTGGAAAGAAAGATGTTATCATGAAACTTTCAGAAACAGCAGAAACACTTGGGCTTGAGGCAAGGATTCTTGCAATAGGTTCCGCGTTCCATTCACGTTTTATGGAAGACGCAGTTGAGCCTTTTAGAAAAGCCATCGAGGTTCTTCCTTGCAGGCAGCCTTCAATTCCAATAATGTCTACAATTACAAAGGATTATATTTCTTTTAAAGATTCTGAAGAACTTGCAAAACATTTATCTCTTCAGCTTACAACTCAGCTTGACATGCCTACAGTTATTAACAAACTTTATGATGACGGTTCAAGGAACTTTCTTGAAGTAGGTCCTAAGTGGGCTGTTACTAATTATATTAAAGTAATCTTGAAGGATAGAGATTTTAAGGCCGTTCCTTCAATTCATCCTAAAATAGGAGATGAAGAAACTTTCAGACGTTCTATGGCCTATCTTACAGGACTTGGCAGAATTGGTACTGGAGTTTCTGGTATGCGCGCTGGTGTCGCTTTTACTATTGATTCAGACTTTATGTCATATTTACGAGAAAATGAGCCGGCTGTTATTTCTTTATTGAGTGAATCTCATAGAAGATTTAAGAAATCTTCAGGTAAATCATCTTTCGGAAATACAGCTCCTGTATTATCTCAGCCAGCTGTAAGTTCCGTTTCTTCTATAAAAGCTACAGAATCTCCGGCTGTTACAAGTTCTGCAATAAAAGATGCTTCGGCTCCAGTTGTTAAAACTGCTGCCAAGCCATCAGTTACAGCTGTAGATAAAGCAACCTGGATTGTACGAGCCAAGAATGTATTGGCAGAATCAACAGGTTATCCTGAAGACATGCTTGGTGAGGAATTGGATCTTGAAGCAGACCTTGGAATAGATTCAGTACAGCGTGCTGAAATATGGGGTAAGCTTGTAGCTGATTTTGGTCTGGATCCTGAGGCAAGACCAAGTTCAATAAAAACAATAACAGA